>JAJYYZ010000068.1 GCA_021800445.1 bacterium
AAAGATGTTCTTCGACTATCTCTTTCGCGTCAGATGACTTTAACTTCTGATAAAACACTCCTTCTGGGTATATGACCATTAAAGGCCCTAAACTGCAAGCGTCCATGCAACCGGTTTCAACGATTTTCACGACCCCATCAAGGGCATATTTTTTTATCTCATTTTCAAGTGCCTGCTTGACAGAGATTTCTCCTGCCGATATGCAACCGCCGCCGGCACATATCAGAATTGTATTTTCTAAAGGCATCAGATAAACCTCCTCATTTTTTGGTTTGTGTCTTGACGAGTATGTCTCCAAGTATTTTTCCACCCACGACATGTTCTTTGACAATACGTTTTGCCTGTTCAGAATCGACATGACCATAAATAACGGGATCTTGATCACCCATTTGAACTTCGACGGTAGGTTCGACTTCACATAATCCCATACATCCGGATTGAATTACGGCAACATCTTCTATTCCGTCTCTGTCAAGTTCATCGACAAGTGCTTTTAGCGTGTCTTTCGCCCCTGCGCTTATGCCGCATGTCCCCATTGCAACTGTTATTCTTCCTCTTTTTTTGCTTTGACGCCCGCTTAAATCTTTTAATCCTTCTTCCTTTATTCTTTCAAGATCCTCAAGACTTTTTATTTTCATTTTTTATTCTCCTTTCTTTTGTAAGTTTCTATTATCTGTCGTACTTTGTCCGGCGTTAAACGACCGTAAAAATCTCTTTCCCCTATCAGCATGACCGGTGCCATACTGCATGCGCCAAGGCATCTCACCTCTTGAACCGAAAAGAGGCCATCCGGCGTAGGTTCATCACCTGTGACACCTAATTCTTCTTTGACCCTGTCGGAAATTTTCTGTCCTCCCTTGACGTAACAGGCCGTTCCAAGGCATACCTTTATCTGGTATTTTCCTCTCGGTTTCATCGTGAAAAAAGAATAAAAAGTAACAACACCAAAAACGTTGCTTTCCGGGATCTGAAGTTTTTCGGCCACATGATGTTGAACTTCTTTTGGTAAATATCCAAATATTTCCTGAGCCTTATGCAAAACTCCGATAAGCATCCCACTTTTGTCAGTTAAACTGTCAATGAAATCATCCAATTCGCTGAATTTTGGATCTGTTTCAAGGATCACAGGCATCATCTACACCTCCAAAAATTTTATTCATCGAAACGCAGCCTCCAATCTTTTGAAATATTCAAAAATGCTTTTTATGTTATGGGGATTTGTCAAGTCCAAATCCCTTACATCTTCGGAAGAAAAATCGTAACAATTATCCTGATTGCATCTTATAATCTTCCACAACACTTGATCTGATGAAGTCACAAGAGTTGCGAATGCCTGAGCGATATCTCCGATAGGTTGACAATCTATGGTTTTTTTGAATAAAACTTTAACTTTTGTTCCTTCATTTTCTTTAGAAATGACTTCTACACTTCCGCCGGTCAATTCCGCATACTCTTTAAGTAATGGTAAACCAAGACCTGTTTTTTTGTTTTTAGTCGTAAAAAAAGGATCAAAAATTTTCGAAACTTGTTTGTCGCCCATTCCACGCCCGTCGTCCAAAATCTCAAACTCAAATTTCGTCTCATCCTCGTACAAATGAATTTCGACGCTTTTTGATCCCGCATTTACTGAATTTTCCGCTATATCAATAAGATGATCGGCGATCGTTCTCAATCGGGAAAACCTGCCCTTTCTCTACGGCGATTTTAAATCCCTCAAAATCTCTCGTCGGTGCTTCAATCTCTACTTTCGGAGAATTTATCTGGTCTAAATGATGCGCGTCTGACGATTTGAAGATTGTGCATTCAAAATTCTCCGTTTTGCCTATACATTCTATCGCATCGAATGCCGGTTCTTTTGGTATAAAGCCAAGTTGTTTCAAAACACCGAAAGTTCTATCGACATGCGCGTAAATGAACAATCCATGGAATTTTCGTACAAGTTCAAATATTTCATTGAGATTAAGATTAACGGATACGGATAAAATTTTTTCTTCCATTCCGATGAAATGATCTGTTTCGTCCACCAACAGTTGATAACCCAAAGTCTCGGGATCGTTTTTAACGTCCGGAAGATAAGATTTTATGATCTTTGAAAATTCTTCTGCTATTATAACAGATGGAAAATATGCGAGTATATGAACTTCTTCGACACTTTGAATCTCAATTCCTGGAAGTACCTTTATTCCATACCTTGAAAACACACTTTCAAATACCCTTACATTTCCGCAACTGTTATGATCCGTTATTCCAACCCAATCAACGCCGCATCTGGAAAACCTTTTGGCCATTTCATTCGGAATCATAGTTACATCTGCACAAGGAGAAAGACATGTATGAACGTGAAAATCACCCTTGAATTTCATCTTGCATCACGTTGCAAAGTTTTTTTATGGCTTCAAATGTGTTCAATTCGGTTTTAAAAAGCGAGATGCCTTCTTTTTTAGATCTTTCGATCGTTCCTTCATCGTAATCGTGCCCGTTACAAAGTACAATTGCCCTTATGCCGGTTATAACCGCAACGGCTATGATGTTTATGTGAGACTGAACGGTAAACCATACCGTATCCGGCTTCGCACGTCCCATAACTTCACTGAGAAGATCGCACGCATATCCATGAAAAATTTCTCCCTTTTCTTCCACGATCATCTCAAATCCCAATTCTTTCAGCGCTTCAATTTTCATCTTCGTGCCTCCAAAAATGCATTTCAACAAAGACGCCGTTGCCTTTAGAAGAAAGAATTATCATTCTATCCGCACATTTTTTCATGTTTGAAAGACCCATTCCAGCGCCAAAGCCATATTCTCTGACGTAATCCGGAGCCGTCGAATAGCCATCCCTCATTGCCATCTCTATATTTTCTATGCCTTTTCCGTTATCGTTGACCCTTACTTCAACGAATTCCGGCTCCACGTAAGCCTTTATCCGACCGGTTGAATTGGAATGAATAACGACGTTTGTTTCCGCCTCATAAGTTGCTATTGCTATACGTTTTACAAATTTTGGAGAAAAATTTTTAGAGATCAAAAACCGCTTTAGTTCCGAAGCACCCGTACCGGATAAAGATATATCTTTATAATCTATTTGAAATTCAAATTCAGTTCTTTCAATTTTGACATTTTTTGGAACCGATCTGTAAATATCAACGCCAACAAATTCTTCACGCCTTGCATCGTGAACATAAAGAACGCTTAACTTTTTTAAAAGTGCGAGCATCAGATCTTGCTTTGTGACGATGCCGATTACATGATGATCTACCTCATCGATAACTGGAAATCTTCCGTAACCGTACATCTCAAACTTCTTGAAAGCATCCATTATCTTATCGTATTTGAAAAGAAAAACGACATTTTTGGACATTTTTTCCGATATCGAAGATTCAAGCGTACCATTTTCAAGTGCATGAACTATATCCTCTATGCTTATTATACCTTTTAACCGACCTTCATCATCCACAACAGGCAAACCGGATATTCTCCAGGATCTCATCAGTTCTTTTGCGTAAAGCACCGTTTGATTTTCTTGTATTGTAACAACCGGTGAAGACATAAAATCGCCAACTGAAAGTTCCGAAAAATAAGGCTGAATTTTTTTTATGAGATCATCTATGTTTTCCATGATTTCAATTTCCATATTTATTTCCGTTTATGTCTCTGAGGCCCGCACAGAATAACAATCCACATGCCGTGAACATGACAAGTTTTGTCGATATCAAAGGTATGCCGTAAGATTTTGCCGCTTCAATGAATTGTGGTGCTATATCCTTTCCTCTGACCGTAAGAATTGCACCCACCCTGACTATGTCAGCGGCCTTCAGCATTTGTGGAGTTGTAAGGCCTGTTATCAACAATATGTCATCTTTTCCGATGGCCAGCAACTCACTTACCATATCGGTTGCTCCGCATACGTCACAATTTTTATCTTCAAAATTCCATAATTTTTTCCCATCGACGATCTTAATTATTTCAGAAAGCAGCATCAATTCCTCCAAGTGATTTTTTTAACAATTATATTTTATCATAAAAATTTCAATTTTTCAATCAGATAACTTAAAACTGTGATAAATATTCCGTGATGCCTCAAAATAAAATCTACAGGAAGTAAGATTCATTGCTTCAAAATAAAATCTACATTTAGAATCTGACGGAATCGAGATGCCTCCTTTCCGTTTTCTTTTTTTCTTGAATTTTGAAGAGTTTATTAGCACATTTAACTATATTACGCTTTAAATCATATAAATCGAGTGTTTCATGTTCAGCCTGAAGTGTCTTTTTTATCTCCTGAGATACATTTTTGGAATTCAAGACTCTTTCATACGGAGTTGTGGGGGTATCATATCGTTTCGTTACTTTAGACCCATCCCTTATTTTTTCAATCAGTTTCATTGATGCTTGGAAATGATTGTTGTAAAGTCTTAGGTATCCATAAAGCTTGTTCAAGAGTTTTAACTCTTGTGTAGTGTCATACCTAAGATATCCAACGTCCCTCCTGACCACAGACCAATTTTTTTGTTCCACATGAGAGTTGTCATTCTTTTTGTATTTACGTGACCGTGTAAAATCTATTTTATTCGATTCGCAATACTTCAAAAGATGAGCATTTATGAATTCAGAACCGTTGTCTGAATTTATCCCAAGCATCTCAAATGGTAATCTCTTGCGCACAGTGTCAATCGCTTGTACCGTCCAAATCTGCGCCTTGTTCTTTATCGCCACAACTTCATCCCATCCACTCGCAACATCCACCATATCCAAACTGTAGCAAAAGTCTCCCTTTGGATCCCCTCCGTCATGTCCGACGAGATCTACTTGCAAGAAACCAACTTTGGAATCAGACCATTCAGAGAATGTCTTTATCTTTATTTGTTCATTCAAAAGAGTCCCTGGCTTCGTATGTGACCTACCTTTTATCTCGAATTTCTTTCTCTCACCCTTTAACATCCTGTCAATAGTGGAAGCGCTCATTCTAAGAAGTTTCTCTTTTACTCTTTGTGCGATAGAG
>JAJYYZ010000035.1 GCA_021800445.1 bacterium
AAGGTTTCCTGTAAATAATCGATGGCTTTTCTTTGAGCCTGTATTGTTCAACTCTTTTGAGATACTTGGAAACGGTATTTCTCGAGATGTCCATTTGCTTTGCAACGAAACGAATGGATCCACTTTGGTCGTACAATTCCAAAATCTTTTCCACGTCGTACATATTCTTCATCCTCCATCTGCTCCTTTCCAAGAAATATTATCTCAGTTTCCGGAAAGGTTTATTCAAGATGGTGGATCAATTTCTGTGGGCGGGGCGGATCAATTTGATCTTATCAAATACAATTTTACCGGCACTATAAACAATAATACAATGTCAGGTACTTGGAGTGCTTCAGAATCTGGTGTTTCAATTTCGGGGACTTGGAGCGCAGTTGAACAATAAATTTTAAATAACTCATAACGTATATATTCTGATGCATAGGATTTGTTAACTCTTTTTACGATTATAAACTTCTTGAAAGGCTTATAAAATAGTGTGATGCTTTCCTGAAACTATTTTTTCATAAGTTGCTAATATTTCACTTTTAAATCTTTCTTAGTATACAATGGATGTCATAAATGGACAAACGAATACGGTACTAAAGATTATCTCAGTTGGATATGAACCAGTTTCCATCGGGATAATTCCTTGAAATGTTTTTGTGATCATGTTCAAATTATGCGTAATTTGAGAATCAAAGCAATGATATTTTATATATCTTGGTGAGTTCATTACTTGACAACGTAAACAAATACCGGCATCACTAATGCTTTTAATGATGCCGGCGTGTTTTAGGTAATTTTGAATAGTTTAAATCTTTTGATTTCTGAGTTACTTTCCTTCATGTATTGTAAGGTTATTTAGACAGATCGTAAAAGTAAATGTATTGACCACCAGACATTGTTGCGGAATTCCAGTACCATCCTTTAACCCATGTACGTTCAACCCAAAAAGCTCCGGGTTGATCCACCCAGATGTAAAGAGCGTTGTCGTAAGAAAGCATGGAAAGTTTTTCTGCTATCTGTGTGCGTTCTGATGGAATCACATTATTTATGAGATCATTTACGAGGGGATCTAAATTCTGCTGGGCAAAATCCGTGAAATTCTTTCCAAGAGCCTCACCAAAGAATCCTGTTGAATCTAAAAACCCATCGGCAAATTCATATGGATCTGGTCCAGGTGCTGAACCTAGCATGTACATTGGGATCTTTCTCGATAGGAAATCATTTATAAAATTAGGCCATAACTCTGAAACGACTTTTATCTGGAATTTTGGATTAATCTGTCTCGCATAATTGCTTAACGCTTCCAATGCTACTTGCCTTGTGGTATTTCCTGCGTTATAAACGGCTGTGAATTTAAAACCATTTTGCCAAAGTTTACCATCATATGCTTTCTTAAAATATTCGGTTGCCTTTGTAAGATCTTGCTCGTACATTGGTATATCGGGACTATATCCAAGTAATCCCTTAACTATGCAACTGTTTGGCTGGATCGCGTTGTTGTTCCATGCTTGTTGTATAAACTCTTTGTATGGAAAGAGATACTCAAATGCTTTCCTAACATCAAGGTTAGAAAAGAAATCTCCAGGAATACCATTTCCATCAAGCTTACCTGAACCTACGTAAGCATTACCATTTGTTTCTATGTTCCAAGTGAAGAAAATACTTTCTACTTCTAAGTTTGTAAGCCCTGTAATAACTCTTATATTTTCATTGTTCTGAACTTCAGAAAGATTTTCGATAGGAACGTATATTACATCGGCTTGCCCAGCGTTGAGATCAAGTAATCTTGTCGTGAATTCATTTACATATTTTATCAAGGCATATTTTACAGGTGCAGGCTTTCTCCAATAATCATCAAATCTTACAAAAGAAATTTCTCTTCCCGGAGTCGAATATTGTATTTTATAAGGTCCTGTACCATTTTCTATGTTTCTAAGGGGATCATTGCTTTGAACTGGATTATGATAATACCACCAATCATCTGCTTGACCATTCCATGCATTATGTTCAGCACACCATTGCTGATCTAAGATTGATGACCAGGTTGCACCAAAAGCAAGATCAATCGTGAGAAATGGAGCATATGGTTGTGGTAAGTGAATTATTACATCATTATCTTTTATTTCAAAGTCCTTGGCAAGTAAATTAAAGGCATCAATTAAAGCCTGTTTATATTTATCATTCAATGGGTTTTTTGTTCCTGTCGCGAATATTCCAAGTGAACTTAAACTTGTATAATTAAGTGGATTAGTTAGTCCTAATTCGCTTGCAACGACTTGTACTATTGAACTGACATATTGACCGTCTATTTGGGGGAAAAGAGGTCCTGCCAAATAGGAAGCTGGTCCTCCAGTGTTGTCAAAAATTACCGTTCTCTCGAGTGAATATACAACATCTTGTGGTGTAAGTATGTCGCCATTATGAAAATGGACTCCTTGCCGAATGTGGAAAATGTATGTTTTCCCATTATCAAGGATCGTTCCATCGGATACTGAAGGTACGTTTGTCGAAAGCATAGGAATCAATTTAGTTGTGGATGTCCCATCGAATTGAACTAAATTTTCGTAAATCTGCCATATAACTGCTTGTGAAGCATTGTCATCAGCCCAGGCTGGATCCATCGAAACCAATGGCCCAATTGTTTCATAGACTAAAGTGTCTGGATTAACGACATTTTGGGATACTCCAATGAATGTGAAAATTAAAAGTACAGACACAAAAACAATAAGTATCTTCTTCATTGTTTCCCTCCTTTTGCGTTCTTTTTCCACTTTTTACACCGTTTGGCGCTTTATCCTCAACCTTTTCCAAATTAAAAAAATTTCAATTCACCTCCATCCGCTTTTATCGATTATTTTGATCAGGTTCAGCAAATATTCTGATTTTTTCTATTTTAAGAGTATTTTCAATTTTTTGGACGTAAAAGATAGTACTATTTTCCATTTCAATCCAATCTGTTTCAACCGGTTCTGTAGATACTTCAAAAAGATCATCCTGTATTTTGTAAAAGAGTTTGTGAGAATCATCCGAAAGTCTTAAAACTATAAAAACTTTTGAACTTGCTAAAAAGAAATTTATAGAACTAAAAACGCAATTTTCTTTTATTAGATTGACCGAATCTTTTACAGCTGTCAGAGCGTCCGAATTCCTTATTCTTCCCTCAATCAAATTTGCGATAATCTTTGAGTCAAGCTCATTACCCCATGAATTCGGATAAGACTTTATACCCCCGTTATGTATCAAAGACCATATTTCGTTGTTTTGCTGAAAAACAAAGGGATGTGCATTTTGATATATTATTTTCGTGTTCGGGCTCGCCTGTCGGGCATGGATAACAGCAACTTCAGCTTCTGACGGCCCTTTATAAACATCTTCCCATATGGGTTTTAGGCTTTTCTTAAAGTTAAATTCATCTTTGCCATATGTGGCAAACCCCCATCCATCTTTGTGAGGAGCGTGCTTGCCATATTGGGCCTGTTTTTTTACTGCCTCAAAATATTCAGCAACTTCAATAGGTTTCGATGAAATGAAACCGATCATTCTGCACATTTGAATTTCTCCTTCCGTATATAATGGCTTCTTACATTACCCAAATAAAATATTTTGTGTTGTCAAAAAATTTGACGATATATTAGGATTGCTTTCTTTGATTACTTGCATTACTTTAATTACTTTTATTTCTTACTTTAAGATCTCATATTTTCTTGGGAAAATAATATCATTTTCCTTTATTTTTATCATTTTCAGAAAGCTTCGAAAGTTCTTTGAAAGCTTTCTCCAGAATGAATATCTTATACACTTCTTTTTTCTTCTATTTTCCTGGTTGATTCATTAAATGGGATAAATTTTCCACCGGATCTTTCGAATTTCTTTGCTTCATCGTAGGCTTTTATGGATTCAAGTTCTTCGGAATTTTTCAATATCTTTTTATATTCTCTTATACTTAAGATAACACTTACAACCTTGCCTTTTTGATCCACAACTTTTTGTGGCATAAAACCACCTTCCTTGATAGACATTACCATATCTGTATTTTACCAGATATCACCAGTTTGCTTTCGAAAGATCTTTTGCAACCTCTTCATCTGTCAGCTGCAAATATTTCTGTGTTGTCGAAAGGCTCGCATGGCCTAACATTCTCCGGATGCTTTCAATGTTTGTTCCATTCTTAAGATACAAAGTAGCAGCCGTGTGCCTGAGCGTATGTGGATGAATTGGCTTTTTTATCCCTGCTTTGTGTGCGAGATCCCTGACAAGCAGTTCAACCCTTCTTCGAGATATCTCAAATAACGGATCTTCAAGCGGGATTCCGCGGATATACCCTTTCAAAAGCTTGACGAGCGACTTATCAACTATTGGAATGCGTCTGTCTTTCTTTCCCTTTGTATGCCTTATCAGAAGAAAAGTTATACCGTTATCTTCTAAAACATCTCCTGCGGTCAGCCCTAATACCTCTGCCAGCCTCAGACCGGCTCTGAGCATCAGCTCTATGAGCAATCTGTCCCTTTTTGGATTCCTTGTCCGGAATGCCTCTTCTAGCAAAGCCTTTGCCTCCGGCTGTGTTAAGACAGACGGCAATGGCTGGTTAACCCTTATAGGTGCGAGATTAAGAGGCTCTTCTTTGAACTTGTAGTAGTTTATCAAAGAAGCACGCTTTCTCATCAGGGTAGAGTTGGTACATCCTTTGAGTTTGAGATCTTCTAAATAGCTTTCGGGATCAAGGTTCGAATCCAAAAACTGCCGTATGTCTGACACGAATGCCTTAACGGAATTGTCGGCGAGTCCTCTTGAGACAAGATGGGATTCAAAGGAATGAATATCGTAAATTTTAGCCATTAAACCACTCCTTAGTGAAAAGAGCCCACCGGCAGCCCGATGGGTTCTTTAAAGTTGAATTGGGTTGAGAAGATTGATCAACATAAATTATACCATAAATTAAGGATCCTCGCATAGAGGATCCACTTTATTAAGGGAGAAAATCATAAAAAGGGATGTGTAGATAGTTCGTAAATTAGACGCAAAAGGTGGGAAAATTGTTCGAAAGTCAGGATGCATACGCATAACGCAAAAGCCTGGAGCCAGAAAAGGCATTATACGCGAATGATTGGCGGCACGCGTTACGCATAAGGAATCTTATCACTTGATCCGCTCTATCATCCACCTCCCAGACCATTCCACTATCTCTATTACCCTCAACGCTCCATTTCATTATGACATAACTCCATTGCTTGATCCATCAGTAAAGCACTCCTACACCCATTGGATGACTTCCAACAGGTATAGTTGCAACAACAGTATTTGTCTGCCCATTTATCACGCTGACGGTGCTATCATCGTAATTATAGTCATTGATCTAAATAGTTGCAATAATTTGTGAATAGAAATCCCCTGCCATAAATTTCTCAATCCAACCTTTTGCGAATCCTTTATTCTTTGCTATTTCTTCCCACGAAATTTTCATCCTATATTTCATTTCTCCTTCATTATCAGCATCCATGACCGATACCTCCCTTTTCGTACTCTTCCACGTGTATTCTATCGGATTCAAATCCGGTGAATATTTAGGTAAGTAAACAAAATATATTCCTAATTCTGCGGCCAATTCCCTTACTTCCTTAGATTTATGTGTCGAGAAATTATCGATTGTCAAAAGTATCGTTTTCCCTTCGTTAGCCTTCGTAAATCCTCTTAAGAACCCTTTTATCGATTCTACTTTTGAATCTTCAAGAAAATCTAAAAAGTTATTCCCATTTACTGTGTAAAAACCACCTGCATTCACTCTTAATCTTGTTACTTTCTTGCGTATAGGCTTCCTTATGCTGTACAATCTCGTCGTGTTAGATTCGCTTTGAATCATCGATTCATCCATGAATCCTATTACGACTTCTTCGGGTTTGACCCCTTTTTTTTGAGATTTTCAGATACCTCTTCAAGATTGTCTTTCATTATCTCCTCAGCATTCTCAGGCCTTCTTTTGTCATAAACATACGGCTTCGCATGATGCACTTTCATCTTCTTTAAAATCCTGCTCACGTGGCTTTTAGTGTATTCAATTCCAAACTCATCCTTTATAAATTCCGTTACTGCTTTCAGTGTCACTCCGTCCGTGTCAAGATATTTCTTCAACTTTTCCATCTCGGCATCGCTCATCCGGCTCTTTTTAATATAATGAGGCTTCCTTTTTATCCCCTCATAACCTTTGCTATTCCATTCCCTTATCCATGAATATACATTCGAAAACGCTACCTTAAACGTTTCTAAAACCTCTTTTACTGTCCTCCCTTCGGATATCATCTTCAAAACAAGCAACCTCTGTTTTACCATCCCGTCTTTTTCTGCCTTGATCAACTCAGAAAACTTTTCGGCATTCCGAATTTTAGGAGTGCCTACTTTTATCTTTTCATAACCTCCTTTATTCCATCTCGAGGCAAGTCTGTACACCGTATACCAATGAGTATTCAAAAGCTTTGAGGTCGCTTCAACACTTAACCCTTCTGCTATCTTGCTCAATATCAAAAGCTTGTTGTATGTCACGGCGTCTTTCTCTTTTTTCATCAAATCGAAAAGCTTTTCTTTTTCCTTTATAATTAATTTTTTTGCCATATCTATATTTTATACCAATTTGTCTTCTAATGAACATTTAACTATAATTGGCCAAGATTTAGATAAAATGTTGCCAAATTAAGCATTGCTGCAAGATAATCATAATCAAAAAATGACTGATAAAGTGGAGAATTACTATCAACCGGAAGATATTTAAAGGCATTCCCATTTAATGCTATTCCCGAGAACACGTAGACTGTTTTAGGATAAAAATATTCATTGAAAAAATGACTTGTCTTTAAAATTGTTGTTTTAGGTGAGAAGTTCCAATTCCAAAATTCTAATCCATAACTACTTGCATCCATATTGCCTTCATCAAGTATTCCAATTGGTGAACCATCTGATAAAGCAGCAACAAGATATTCGGGCCCAAATTTGTTACCAAAATTAAATGTCCATGATCCATCGCTAGTAATTGAGGCCTCAACTGATATGTAGTTATATTCATAAGAAGGACTAGTTGGCCCTATTTTAATTTGATTATAGAGATAACCCATTTCTTCGTTTGTCAGAGTTTCATCTCTATATAAATCATAGTTAGGTGCGGTACTATCATTTTCATAAGTTTGAACAAGTGTAGAAAAGTCTTGACTATCCTCCATCTTAGAAAGGATATCATAACCACTTAAAGTCTTTGTGCTATTAGTACTGACGTTACTCATGTTAAGACTAAAACCAAGAATTTTCAGTATTTCCGCACACATTGCTATAACGGTTTCTGTTGCATTTACGGTGATCTCTCCACTTCCATTAGACATCCACATACCGACAGTTCTGCCATCTTTTGTTAGTAACGAACCAATTGTTAAACTATTACTGAAAACAGGTGTTATAAATTGCCCTTGTTGAATAGGCACATTTCCTGATATTGAAAGAGACCTGACAACCTGATTTGTTAATCCGTTTGGCAAACTTACTTGTCCATTTGATAAAATTTGAGAGGAATTCGCTAATATCGGTTCAAGATCAGCATTAATCGTTACATTATCACTTATATTACCTTGAGAAGTATAAACTTCATACCCAGTCTTACTGAATGAAATCTCATAACCAGTTATAGCAGTACTTGATGCCGTAGAATATTTCATTTGCATATCAAAAAAACCTTCAGAGTTAGTAGTAGCTTGAATTGTATTTACAACATCATTATTCATATCCATAAGATTGCAATAAACGAGAACACCCGATAATTTAGCAGAATTTGTAATATCACTAACAGTACCACTAAATGTGAAGGAAATATTTTGATTTGTCGTTGGCTTAAAGCAACTTGACAAAATAAAAACCAAAAATAATATTCCAAATATGAAAAGCAAGTACTTAAACTTTTTTAGTTGAATAAACATTTTAGTTTCTGTGAGAATCCGTGTGATCTTTTCAACTGAAAACTTTAAAGTTTTCATGATACACCTCCCGAAAGCACTTTGATACTGAAATTAGAATCAATTCAATTTTGAAATTTTTTGTATTCCTCAATTCTTTTTTGACCATCATCCTACAACAACTTGCCACCAGAGTGTAAAATTTTTTTGCCATCAAAATTCTTTCAACCGATGTGACAGAATGTTGCAAAGCTCTTCAGATGTGTTTCTCTTCAACTTCTCTTCTTCAGATATTGTGTTGAATCTCGTATTCCTTACTTTTTAGCAAAGGAGAAACTCATAACAGAAAACGTACTTGTTTAAATCCAAAATTTGCTTTTCAAAGATCTTTAAAGCATTCAGATCCAGTTTCAGCCGCAGTGTCTGAATGCATCCTTCTGTATGATGCATCTTTGATCCTCCACCAGACCTTCTGTATCTTCCTCTGTTTTTAAAAGACCATGCCTTGGGATAAGTCTAATCTAAATTGAATTCACTCAATCACTCTATATCTTTTAAAATCATAAAATCTCAAAATTCTATATCTCTTTCGATTATGCAAGTCCTATAATTCATCTCGGCATTTACAACAGCATTTCTAACTATAATCTCAAGTTCTCTAAAATTACCTGGATAATCATAATTTTCTAATTTTTCTATTGCTCTTATGCTTATGCATTCCACTTTGGAACTCAATTTATTTTTTTCATTTTGAAGGACAAAACTAAGTATATATCTAAAATCACTCATTCTTTCTTTAAGAGCAGGTATACGTATTTCATAATCAAATCTGTGAAAAAGATCTGCCCTGAAATCTCCTTTCTTAACATCTGATTCGATATCCCTGTTAGTAGCTCCTATTATGAATAAAGGGATTTTCACAGGATTATGATAATTTTCTATCATTGCCTCCATATCATCAAAGTAAGTAAGAAGTTTCGCCTGAACGGTCGGTGCTATATCACCTATTTCGTCAAAAAAAACTGTTCTACCAATGTTCATGAGTAATTTACCAGGTATGAAAAAACCATCTGAAGAAAACATGCCGAATAATTCTTCCTCAAATTTTTCTTGAGGTATATTTAAAAGGGTGATCCTAGTAAAATCATTATAACCAAGCCTCTCACTTATGTATTTTGCCATAAGAGTTTTTCCACCACCACTTGGACCCCTTATAAGAATAAGAGGAACTCTTCGAGGAATTGACTCACTTTTAAATTCAGAATTTATTTTCTCAATAATCTCCACTACATTATTATTTAACTCTTGATTTGTTGTTTGCTTCTTTGGTTGCAGCGATTGGATATCTTTTTCTAAACCATCTCTTATTTTTTTTAATTCTTCAACTATTGATTTTAAGCCATCACATATCCTGTTAACTTTAATTATTGAACTTCTTATCTTTGGATCAGAGAATAAAGAAATTTCGGCACCATAATCTTTTCCAAGTGATAATTTCCAATCTATCTTCTTGCAAATTAATTCTTCGGGCTGCATCCGAGTCAGTTCGTTTCTTATGGCTTTCTTTAACGTTTCTGCAAATCTTGATATTTCTTGATAGTCTATTGATATTCCATTACCATAAAACTCTCCAACATTGAAAATTCCCAATACAGAATCATTTTCTGCATTTTTCATTATGTCATTCGTAAATTTATTATTAATAAGATATATCAAATTTCTATGTTTTTTTATTTCTTTTTGTTGTTGCAAATTATTTTGTGCTTGATATATTAAATCGTACTTTACTATCACAACATCGCTATCATTAAGCTGTAGCGAATTATTTTGCGTTGATGATGAATTATTATTAATCTTAATCGTTTCTAAAGCAACGACTTTCATTTCCTCTTTTTTTCTAATAACAGATCCCACAATCCTTTTTACAGAGTTTTTTTCATTATTGTTAAAACCATCTTCAATAAGAATAACTCTTACTTTGACTTCAATATTTGTCATTATATGATGTTCCCCCTTTCGGCTATTTTGCAACTTTACCGTTCCATATTTTACATATCAAAGATTTTACAGAGTCTTCAAAAGGAAATAAATCTCTACTTTTTGTTTTTTCATACCATTTATTATAAAAGTTTTCTAACTCTGGCTTATATAAAAATTCGAACAGCAATTGTGATTCTCTACTAACATTTCTTCTACTAACATTTCTAACATGCTTGATAGAAAATTCAAGTTTCTTCTCTTTTTTTTCTATGATTATTGCCTCCTTGTTATTGGAATTGACATCAAATTTAACGGTTTTTGTACCATTTTGATCTATTTCCAGAGTAAATGCACATTGTTTTTTTTCTGGTTTATTTGATTCATTATTTCTCGTTTTGTAACTCACATGTCCGGAGTGTACCATTATTATTTTTTTTGATTCTGATGTCCCTGAGAATCCTTTATCATTGACATTCGAATTATTATTTTTTAAATAGTTTAAATAGGAATTAAGATCATAAGATATAGATGTACCTCCCCCTTTTCTTATTTTAACTCCCTGGAACTCTTTCATGCTGTTATTCTTAAAATAAGTATTAACAAGGTACAATTCTTTAAGAGTAGGAAATACTATTTTTTCTTCTACCAGCTTGGTTAGATCAGGTGGCTTACTATGTCGGTCGAATAAAAGCTCATCATTTGTATTAACTGTATTATTTAATTTGTCCAACTGTTCATTTAAGTAATTAAAAACTTTCTCAAAATCCCCTTTATTCTGTTCTTTTTCACATTCAAAAACTATCCAGTAACAATCGTTTTCTTTCTCTATCTTTACATTATCAATCAATGCATCTTTGACTAAAGCATTTAATGTCTCCGTTCTGCCTTCTACTTCTTTATTTTTTATAAGCAAAAGAAACTTTTGTTTGAAACTTTCCAGTGAAGGATTCCTGTATTTTTGAATGTCAATGCCATCTGCGATTTGGAGAATAGAAGCAAGTAATAAATAATGATTAACATCTTCTTGACCTGGATTTAGCAATTGTTTCAAAATATCTTCTAAGTACTCTCCATACATATTTTCTCCTACAACTGTTTTAAACCTTTCTTCATATTCTTTATCAAAAAGCATAGCTTTAGGATGATATTTTGCTATATTCAAGACTAACCCTGCAAACTTAGAAAATTCAAATTTAGTTTCAGAGTTAGTAGAACTCTTCCCGAATAAATTCAAGTATTTGGAGTTTGGGGTCAGATTCACCCATTCTTCTATCAATTCTTTATAAAAATCTTCAAGTAATTCTGGATCGTCTCTTACAGAGACAGCCGCATGTTTTGCTTCAGGACTGAACTGGCCAAGATCATGTATCAAGGCAGATAATGTAATAATCAAATAATCCACTTCTCTGAACAATTCTTTTTTCAAATTCATTATTTCGAAAGCATTGCTTATAACGTCCCTTACGTGCGTTGAATAATGTTCTGTAAAATAAGGCAAAGAGGCAAATTCTTCAGGAACAAATTTATCCAATGCTTGCATGAATATATTCACTATTTTTTTGAACTCTTTTGGTTCAGCTGCCAGCATTTCCTTTATGTGTTCTTTCCAATTTAAATTATCTTCCCAGTCTTGCACTTTGTATCCTGAAGGCCCATAGCGTAAACTTTTAATGTTTACTGTCTTAAAGATCTCAATATTAATAGAAGAATTAGGAAAAGTTTTCTGCCCTAAATTGCTTTTCTCTAACTGATCAGAAAAACAAAGAGGCTTTAGTCGATGTTCCATTTCCCATATTACTTCTTTTGTTTGTTGATCTTGATCTGTAGGAGAGAAAAAAAGATTATAACAATTTACCATCGCACCTCTTAGCGGGGCTGTTAATCTGGGGTATTTGTTATATTTCACACTTTCAATATAATTTATAATCACTTTTGAACCATCATACGTCCTGATGAATACAGAAGTGTAAAAATCTTCTCCTTCTATGAGCCTCCTAAGATTTGTACCGTCTATCAAATGTATTTCTCTAAAAAGAAATTTTCCCTGAGCTTCTGTATCGAAATCCACTATCTTCAACTGACTAAGTTCATCAACATCACACAGTTTTAAGTAAACACTTCCCACAAGATCAAGAGCTCCAGATACAGGATCTAAAACAAGTTGACCTGTGATTGTTTTCTTTGAAGTAGAATTTGGCAATTTTATTGTCATAGTATCTGTTCCCAATTGTACGATAGATGCCTCGATATCTTTTTCGCAAAAATTCATAGCTCCCAGTTCTGTCTTCAGCCTTTTAAACTTTCCTCGATATTCTTTAGTTACCATTCCAAAGAACTTTTTCAATTCTTCATTTTCGTCTTCATCAAAGAATTTGAATTTAGGATTATAATGATAACGTAAGTCGCTGCTAAATATTTGTATTTCTTCATAAAATTCTCTTGCTATTGTAAATCTTGGATCTTCCCACTCCTTTGGATATTCACACAATCCTGTTGAGGTAGTAAAACATTCAGAATCAGTTGGAGCATTTTCATCCCGCCTGATTAGAATAGCATATCTAGCTCCGTTTCTCAATTCTAAAACTGGTAGAGATCCCCCCGCAATGTACCTGAAAGCTTTAACTTCCACCGACTCAGTTGATTTTGATAAAAATTTCTTTAATTCAGTTTCTTCAGGAATCCCTAAACTTGGAAAATCACCATTTAAATTTTTCCCCTCAAAGATATCTCTTGCTTTACCATTTATCGCAACATACATCCAATCATTCTTATTATTTTCAACTTCACCACTATTTCCAACATTTATAGTTGCTTCTAAATAAGGAGATCCTTTATCTTGCTTCCAATTAAATTTTGCACTAGAAAGGACCACGAAGAAATCTTTAACTTTCTTATTATCTGCTCTCATTCTGTTAATTTTTTCAAACAAACTTTCAAAACTTCCATTATTATATAATAATTTTGGAATCTTCAAAATTTTCTTTTCAAAAATTTTCTTTTCAAGTTTTCCTGACGAAATAGATTGCCTCTTCAGTACTCTCCCTCTATTTTCTTCCCAATTAATGTCAATAGAATTTTCTTTTATCGTATTCATGAAATCCGAGGAATCTACCATTTTATCACTCCTTCTTTTTTTCAAAATAGGCATTTGATTCTAAGAACTCATAAAATACCAGCCTATATCTGACAGAACTCCAAATAGGACCAGATAATATAACATTCCCATTCTCTCAACAAACTAATCTTAAGTGCTCTTGCTTGATTTTCTTGAAATGCCCATCACGGTATATTCACCGTTAATCTCAATATTCCTTCTCCATAACTCGATGTGTAAAGATAATTTTCAGACCATGCAAGATCGGTATACAGATTCGGTATTGCGTTGTTCTTTATTGAAATCCATGTATTACCATAATTGTAAGATAGGAATATCCCTCCTCCTGTCCCCAACGTGACTATTGCTGGATCTTGCGGATCAAATTTCACAGACCACATTGCAAGTCCCTGTACTGCATCCCATTCCCAGTTATTCGCCATGTTTATTTCGCTACTCGATTGTGTGAAGTTAAGACCTCCATCTGCGCTTCTGAATATGCCCATCAGCCCTGTGCCGACAAGAAGAATATCTGGATTGGATTGATCAATCCATATCGAATCTATCATGGGATCTGTAAGACCATTGTCTATCTGAAACCAGTGATTCCCTCCATCTGTGCTTTTGTAAAAAGGCTACTTTCACTGTCTGGCCCTGCGTTTCCAGGGCATACTCCTCCACCTCTGTACATTATCTGAGAATTTTGCAGATCAACTGCAAAGGCGTTCACCTTGCCTGCGGCAAGATTTCCAGAATCAACAGAGACATTTTTGAATGAATTGGGAATATTATATGGCTCCATTGTGACCCAGTTTGTAACTGTTGGCAAAGGAGCTGATTCCGTTGTAAATGACCATATACCACTTGTCGCGGATTGATTGTTGAACGTCCCAGATACCTTCCAGTAATATGTTGTTGAGTAACTAAGATTATTCTCTGTCAAAGAGGTGGAGGCAGTCGTTGTAAGATATAGGGAATCAGGATTTGTGCCAAAGAAAATCTTGTACCCAAGAGATTGTGAATAATTTGGCGATTTCCATGAAAGAGTTACACTTGTAGACGTGATTGTACCATTCGCAGGCATCAAAAGAACAGGAACTTTTAATGCGGGCTTCTGAATAAGAAAACAACTTGAAAGCATAAGAGTTACAAAAACAACTGAGAAAATGAAAATAAGATATCTTTTCATCTTTCCCTCTCCCTTAATAAAGAAAAAAAATAAATTTAGGAATTTCTACCTCTCATAATAGGGAAAGATATCCATAAAATAAAAAATTATCTTTTTACTTTCTTCTCACCTTCAATAATGGCTAAAAATATTCTTTTATTACATTGCAATAAAGATGAAGAAATTATAAAACTTTAAACATCATGATGTCAATAGGCTGAATTAGCTTAAGTTTTGCGAATCATATTTTTCATGAAGACGAATCAGAATACACTATGATAACTTTATTTTCTCAATTCGACGAATTTAACACAAGGCTTGTATGTTAAATTTTATTTTTGAAAATATTTGAAAAGTTTGAATAGATGGATGTTTGTACTTGCTCAAAATTCATGAATATTTGTTTTTTAGTACTTATAAGTAGTATAATTCATTGAGGTGCAAATTGACTTTCAGCGTTAAAACTTACAAGTCTTTTTTCAAAGAATTAGATAAAATATTTGGGAAAAGTGATCTCCCAAAAAACGAAGCCTATAAAGAAATTGAGGCATGGTCAATTAAATTCTCACAATTAGGTTATCAACTTGTTCGAGAAGAGATGAAAAAAGGTAAAAGTAAAGGAAGAATAGAAAAAATTATTGGACAACGTTATATTTACTCTTTACAGCTTTTAAAAGGCAAAAGAGGAAATTTGAGAATATTATTTGCATTTTTCGAACATGGATCCATTATCTTTTTCTTGAACGTTTTCTACGAAAAAGACAAAAGGGACTATAAGATTCATTTAGATAAAGCACTTGAAAGAATTAAAAAGGTCTCTGATGAACTTAATACAAGGCCATACGAGGAGGTTTGAAATGAGGAAAGATGAAATTGTTTCAGTATCAGACTATTTGAAAAAGTACTCAAAAGATCCATCTCTGAGATCTGAATTAGAGCGCATAGATGTTTCAGCCATTATAGCATCTAAGATCATCAAACACCGGATAGAAAATAAACTTTCACAATCAGAACTTGCTAAGAAGTTAGGAGTTTCTCAGAAACTCGTTTCAAAATGGGAAAGTGGAAGGAATAATTTTACAATATCGACGCTTGAAAAACTTTCAGAATTCTTTGGATGGGATCTTGAATATACATTTGAAAAAATAGACAAAAGAGTTCCTACCACCAGATAAATATTTTAAAAACATCGTGTCAATCACAACAAAAGAAAGGGATAAAGAAATAATTAAAGTGGATCAATTTTTTTCGCTTGATTTTTTACAATGTACTAATTTTACTGGTAAAACAGTTAACAATTTTACTTGCTTAATGTTAATACCGTAAAACGTTTTACCATTTAGATGGTAAAAGGGTTTACTTGTCATTTTAAGAAGTAAATTCATCTGAAATACCCTTTTTAAATCTTAAATTTAATAAAATTTATAATCAAAAGGCAGTAAACCAGTATACTGTTTTAACTTATTACAATTTTAACCGTAAAATGGTATATAATAAAAAACGGCTTACTGGTAAAACTAAAATTAGTATTTTGGGAGGAATATTATGACGCAGATTTATGCAATAACTTTAAGAAAGGGTGGATGTGGTAAAACTACAACAGCAGTTAATCTTTCAACTGCTTTAAAGGAAAAAGGCAAGAAAGTATTGCTTGTCGATTTAGATCCTCAATCTAATGCCACCTTAAGTGTGGGAATAAATCCAATTGAATTAAAGCATAATATAAATGATCTTTTCACTTCAATAAACGTTTCAGTACAAGAAGTTATTATTAGGACAAACTTTGGATTAGACATTCTTCCATCACACCCTGATCTAGCAAAAACAGAAGCTGGAATGCAAGCAGCACAAATAGGTATATTGAAAGGCATAATAGAACCTATTGAAAATCAATATGACTATATCATTATTGATACCCCACCTTCTGAAAATTATTTAAGTATCTCAGCACTTGTATATGCTAAGTATGTATTAATACCCGTCCAAGCTCATTTTCTAGCTATGCAAGCACTTACTCAAGCAATGGAAGATATAGATAAAGTTAAAAGGGGACTTAATCCTCAAATCAAAATAAAAGGAATATTATTTACTATGGTGAATAATAAAACTAATATTGCAAGATCTGTTATTGCAGAAGTAAAGGAAAGATATGGAAATCTTGTATTGCCAGTAGAGGTTTCCTTTAGTGTTAAACATGTTGAAGCTACTCTTGCGGGACTGCCAATAATTTTATTTGATCCGAATCATCAAGGAAGTATTGAATATAAAAAATTAGCAGAGGTGATCTTAAATGGATAAAAAAGAAATAAATGATCTCATCAAGCAAAGAAATAAATCTAACAGAGATTTTGTGAAACCAGTTGATTTTTTTGATTCCAAATCAGAAAAATCTCAAGAAGATGCAACTTATTTAGAGTCAAAGAATCCTTTGGTAAAATATACAACATATCTACCAGAGAATTTAATCACCAAAATAAAGATAAAATCTGCTTTGACAAAACAAAAGAGTTATCAGATTATAAAACAAGCTTTAGATGAATTTTTTGAAAAAAATAAAGATTAGTTTTTTGATTCTGTCTTTTTTAGTATTCTTTTCTTAAATAACACACATTTTTTCCTTTTAGTGTGTTTTAAAATATTTTAAAGAGTTTTAAAGCGTTTTCGACATCCTAAAAGTTAGAATGGGCCTGTGTTTAATGACAGTAAAAGCGAGTTTTTGTTAGGTAAAAGCGAGTTTTTGTTAGGTAAAAGCGAGTTTTTGTTAGGTAAAAGCGAGTTTTTGTTAGGTAAAAGCGAGTTTTTGTTAGGTAAAAGCGAGTTTTTGTTAGGTAAAAGCGAGTTTTTGTACAAGCACAACTCGCTTTTATGGTATAATTTTTTAAATTTATTAAAAAGGAGGTTTCCTGTGGGTAAAAGTATAGATTTTAAAGATAACAAAATACTTGTTTTACATAATTCTGTGATTGAGGCAAGATATAACATGAATCTAGATGAAATTAAATTATTTATAGCTTTAGTCTCTTTAATCCAGAAAGATGATACAGAATTAAAAGAATATGAAATCAAGTCGGAAAAATTGAACGATATTTTTAATGTATCAAATAAAGATGGAATTTATGAAATTACGAAAAGAGTTGCAGATGGTTTAATGAAGAGAATTATTTTCATAGAAGACAGAGAACAAAAATATTGGGCTAAGTATTCTATATTTTCAAAGATGGAATATAAAGAAGGTGTTTTACATGTAAAATTTAATTTCGAAATTTCACCTTACTTACTTAAATTGCGCGACAATTTTACCCGTTTTAAACTAGCAGAATTTAAACCATTCACGTCAAAATATTCAATAAGAATATATGAGTTTTTAAAACAATACAAGAAAATTGGGGAAAGAACTTTTGATATAGAAGATTTAAAACAAAGATTTGGTCTTGAAAAAGGAGAACTAAAGAAAATTATTGATTTCAAAAGATTTGTTATAAATATTGCCAAGCGTGAACTTGAAAATACTCCTATGGCTTTCGATTATCAGATGATAAAAACAGGAAGAAAATTCACAAAGATAAAGTTTGTGCTTAAGAATAAAATTAATGACACTGTCGATAATGAAACTTACGAAGTCATTGAACAAAAAACACTTCAAAGTCCACAAAATACAGAAAATGTGCCTCAAGAATCATTAGAAGAAATTTATGCTCTTGTTCCGCCAGATCAGATAACAGAATCTCTAAGACAGATAATAAAAACATATTACACGGTTAACGGTTCTGAATATATTAAAAACGCTGTGGAATACGTGAACAAACAAAAACCTAAAAATTACGTTGCTTATCTGAAAAGCACACTTGAAAATCATTATGCGGAAGTGCTTGAAAAAGAGAAGGAAAATAAAGAAAAGAAGATAGCCGAAGAAAGGAAGAAAGAGCGCATCAAAAACTTAGAAGATGAGATAGATAAACTTACTTACCAGAGAGATCTTGAAATTGGAAGAACGGCGAAATCGATGTTTGAATCTTCGCCTGAAAGTGTGAAAGAACAAATCATCAAACTTGCAAAAGCAACTATTCTTGAGGAAAATCCAAATGAGAATGTCAACAGCACAGATCATATTTTCACGGTGAAATTGAACATTTATACACTTGACACGGTAAAGTCTTTATATCCGGATAAATTCAAAGAAATTCATGACAGATTCGATAAACAAATAGATGATCTTAAAAATGACATCACAAAATCATCATAAAATAACGAAACCCTGCCAGACGCTCTAAAATACCCTGGAAATGATACCATCTGCGTTTTGTGGATAAATATCTCCCGTCTCAAGCGTGTCGTCTTGACGTCATATGACACGTATACGGCCTGATCCTGTGGTTTGATTCTGTCTGTTGCTTTCGAAGGTATAATAAAGATGGATATGAATGGCTAAGGAGCGTGAAATTGAAAAAAAGACAATGGAATTCCGAAAATAACCGCACTATAACCGTCGATGATCTCTCAGGCACAGCATCTGCGTATGACCTTTACGTGTGTCAAAATGAAAAGCAATTCGAGCCGTCACGCTATATTACCATCAACGCAAGAGGAGCAACATACCATGGCCGCATACTCGAAGTAGTCGACGATGTCGATCTTTTTCATGACAGATATCCGGATCCTTCAATGACATTTTTTGAGTACATGAAATCCAAAAATCCAGATTTAACGGTTGCTTATTTCTTAAGGGCTTTTGATCTCAAGCCCGAAGATCATCTTAAAACCATCTTCAAACTCGCACCTGTTTCACCATCTATCGAAGATGAAACCGGCAAGACATTTCCCGTCACGGCGGAACAGGAAGCCATAATAGAACGGTTTGGAGACACCAAAAATCTTCTGATACAGGCTTTCGCGGGCACGGGAAAGACATCCACACTGGAAATGCTTACCAGAGCCTATCCGGACAGACGATTTATCTACCTTGTATTCAATCGCTCGGCGGCAGATACGGCAAGAGAGAAATTTCCCGACAATGTGGATGTCAAAACAATCCATGCTTTTGCCTTCGAATACATGTCAAAGCACATGAAGATAATCAATCCGGTCGGTACATACCGGATACCTGTTTTTGCAGAAATTCTCGGCATAGATTACGATCACGCTGAAGTCGCAAGACACATCCTGGATGAATTCTGCTACAGCGACAAAATGGAGTTTGAAGGGATGGACGAAGATGTTCTCTCTGACGATATGGAAGCCATGTGGCTTGTAGATAAAGGAATTGTGAATTTAGACAAAGCTATGCGATACGCGAAAGAATTTTATCACAGGATGGAAAATGACAGGATTCCTGTGACTCACAATTTCTATCTCAAGCAATTCCAGCGGCTCGGCATAGCGGATAAGACAAGATACGATGCCGTATTGCTTGACGAGGCTCAGGACAGCAATCCGATCACGTACGACATCATCAACAGGATAAACGGACAGAAAGTCGTCATAGGAGACAGACACCAAAAGATATACGGCTTCAGAAACACGGTCGATATCTCCGGGAAATTTCTTTTGTCAGATCCTGACGAATTGCCGCTTACGCAATCATTCAGATTTCACGAAGAGATAGCCGACCTTGCAAATAACCTGCTTTCCGGACTGAAAGACGAAAAGATGAAAATACAGGGTGTGGCATCACACAGAGATATAAAGACTTTCGCTTTCGTAACGAGGACGAACGCGAAGATAATCGACCTTATAGATGGCATGATTGACAGAAAGACCTGGAAGACGGTGCGCGACCCGGAGGAACTCTTCAAACTTCCAATGTCAATCACCAAGATATTCACAAACAGAAAGATGAATTACGCGGTACCATCCGATCTGCTGTTTCTTTCGCAATTCAAAAGTCTCGATGACCTTGAAGACTATGCAAAGCGGATGGAAGACGTAGAACTTATCTCGGCAATAAAAGTATCCGTGAAAAAGCCGAACAGCATAGAAAGATGCTTTCAGCGCGCAATCGAGCAATATGAAAAAGAGGCGGATGTGTATCTGACGACGGCGCATACATCCAAAGGGCTCGAATGGGATGAGGTGTACCTTACCGATGATTATCCGGACATATTGGCAAAGATAAAAAAAGCAGCTGAAAGTTTGACGAAATTCGTGGATATGCAAAAAACATCTGAAAGCAAACAGATCCAAAAAATAGTCGAGGAAATAAATCTGCTCTACGTTGCCATAACGCGCGCAAGAGAGAAAGTTGATTTAAAAGATGTCAAAAACAGCGATGCACTCTTTTCTGGAAAGATGACGGATAAAACCGGCCAAAATACGATCAGCCCGCCAGACGCTCATAGAGGCTCAAAATAGGGGTGCTTTCGGCTTTGTGTATAAAATACCGTTTTCACCCTTAATCGTGCAGCCACGACGCCGTATGACGCCTATACGGGCATATCTTTGTCAGAGGCCTAAGCTTATCTGCTCTTCGATGTACTTCCAGAGGTTATGCTCGACTTCGAATACCCACAAAGATTCCGGCACTTCTATGAACAAAAGCATCGGCGTGACAAGGAGTCCTTCTACCGCAGCTATGCCAAGGTCTTTCAGCCATGCGGCGACTCCTATCCTTATCGTCAAATCATCTGAAGTGCCCGTTATAGTCACAGTCAAAGATTGATCCGCCGCTATGATGGTTCTGAATAATCCGGTTTTCTGAGCCTGTATTATGGTGCCTTTGAGGTGTGCGGCGCTTTGCACTTTGAACTTTCCATTTTTGAAGAATTCCTCGATTTTATCGGCCAACTTTTCCATATCGATGTGTTTGTCTTTGTATTCCCTTACAGCGTTTTTCATTTTATCCGGCACACCATAAATGTGCCTTCTCTCCTTCCGAAAGATATATCGGTTAGATGGAT
Source organism: bacterium (assembly GCA_021800445.1). Taxonomy (GTDB): domain Bacteria; phylum Thermotogota; class Thermotogae; order Mesoaciditogales; family Mesoaciditogaceae; genus Athalassotoga. The sequence goes on from JAJYYZ010000035.1 coordinate 21,049, forward strand.
CTCATACGGAAATAGTTCATTCAACGCTGTCTTTGAGATTTTTGCCGGCGTGAAATTTCGGTGCCTTCCTTGCTTTTATCTTGATCGTCTTTCCTGTCTTCGGATTGTGTCCGTTCCTCGCCGCCCTTTCGACTGAG
>JAJYYZ010000004.1 GCA_021800445.1 bacterium
AATTGTTAGTTCGGTATGAAAAGAAGGCGGTAAGTTATCTTTCATTGGTATATTTTGCGTGTGCGATTATAGTTTGGAGGAAGATTATTCCTGTGCATCAATGAACTATTTACGGATAAGCTCTTAGTATATACCAAGTAAATTTTAAAAATCGAATATCTACGATTGATGCATTATCAATGAATAATTTGTGGAGGCATTAACTTGAAAATACATTTTGTCGGTATAGGTGGTATGGGCTTAAGCGCGCTTGCCCTTTGGTCGAAACACATCGGCTATGAAGTTACAGGATGCGATCTGTCCGACGGGCCGATGATAAAAACCATTCGAGATCTCGGAATAGAAATCACAATAGGTAAAAATGAGATCATCGATCATCCGGATATAGTAGTTGTTTCTTCTGCCGTTCCGAAAGCAACTGTCGATGATTTCAAAAAATCCGGTTTTGAAGTCGTCGAACGTATGGATTTTGTTATCTTAAAAATAAATCCGCTGATAGGCATTACCGGTACAGACGGGAAAAGTTCTACAACTTTCATGTCTCAATGGTTAGCGACTAAAAACGGTTTGGATCCAACGATGATATGTGGGGCGATACCTGTCAATTCGTCATTTGGTACCTTTAAATCAGGTAAAGGCGGTGTTATCTTTGAAGTCGATGAATCTGATCCAAAGATGGAAGATGTGAAATCTGAAATTGGACTTTTAACCAACTTAAGATACGATCATCTTGACAGATATCAAAATGATCCGAAATTGCAATTCGAAAAAGTGGTAAATTTTTTAAAGAAAGCGAAATACACTGCGGTGCCTTTCGATTTTGATTTTGATGCCTCTATCAAGATGGGGAAAGGCGGAGATATCGAATATTGGCCCATCGAATCGGAATTTAAAAAACAAGTTTTCAAAGTAAAATACGGCAATTCTGAAGTAACAGCCACACTCAACATTGCAGGAGTTCATCAAATTGCAAATGCCGCAACGGCAATTGCAGGGGGCATTTTGGCCGGTCTTCCATTTCAAAAATGCGCAGAGGCGCTGTCTGATTATCCGGGCTTAAAAAGAAGACTTGAGGTTTTGCATGCTGGGAAATCGACAGTTGTCGATGATTACGCTCATACTCCGGATGAAGTGAAATCTGCCCTTATATCTGTAAGACCTTATTTTAAAAAGATAATCGCGATTTTTGAACCTCACAGGTATACGAGATTTTCAAAATTCGAAAAATATTTTGCGGACGCTTTATCCTTTGCCGACGAAATATATGTAACGGAAATTTTCGGCGCCTTTGAAAATGAAAACAATATCGGTTCTGATGTGCTTACCCGTGACATAAAATCTAAAGGTAAATCTGCCAAATTTGTCAAACTTGATGAAATTGTCGAGACTTTAAAAAAAACGCGGGCGGATCTTTACATTTTCATGGGAGCGGGCAATATAACTTACAAAGCGCATGAATTCGCAGGTGAAGTGGAATGATAGATACGCATTCGCACCTTACGATGACCGACTTCGATCAAGACAGGAAGCGGATCGTTGAAAATTTCGAAAAAGATGGATTGGAACTCGCCGTAGAAGTTGGATTCGATCTCGACTCAAGTCAAAAAGCGGTCAAATTTGCCGAGATGCATGATAGAATTTACGCCTCCGCAGGAATACATCCCCACGATGTTGCAAATCTTGAAAATGGCTGGCAAGAAAAAATAGAAGCGCTTTTAAATCAAAAAAAGGTCATAGCGGTCGGTGAGATAGGGCTTGATTATTACAGAGACCTTTCTCCAAGAGATTTGCAAAGAAAATATTTTGAATTGCAACTTGAAATTGCGAAAAAGAACAATTTACCCGTTATTCTTCATGTAAGAGACGCGTATTTCGATGCTTACGAGATCGCAAGACATTTCGATCTCACGGCGGTCGTTCACAGTTTCAACGGAGAAATCGAGGATTTGAAAAGATTTCTTGATCTTGGCTTTTACATAGGTGTTGGGGGTATGGCAACTTACAAAAAAAATGAAAATCTCAGAAAAACACTGTCCCTTTCACCACTCGAAAGGATATTGACGGAAACAGATTGTCCATATTTATCTCCCCAACCTGTCAGAGGAAAAAGGAACGAACCGAAATACGTGAGATTTGCGGTTGAAACTTTGTCTTTGATCTTTGATGTACCATTTGAAAAAGTAGAAAAAATAACTTCTGAAAACGCCTTCCGCTTTTTCCCCGCGCTTACTCTTCACCCATAATCGCTTTGCCCTTTACTCTTTTAGTCCCGTTGTTATTATGCCTCTTACAAATAACTTTTGAACAGCAAAGAAAAGAATCAAAGTAGGCGCCAACACCATCAATGTGCCTGCCATTATAACGCCCCAATTGCTTGTAGATTCGACATTGGTGAGCATTTTCAAACCTATCTGTGCCGTTGCCATGCTGTTTGAATTTGTAACTACCAATGGCCAAAGATAAAGGTTCCATGCGTAAACGAAATTTATCATGGCGATCCCGCCTATTGTCGATTTGGAAAGTGGAACGAGTATTTCAAACAAAAATCTCATCGGCCCCGCCCCATCTATTTTAGCCGCGTCTTCAAGTTCTTTCGGAATGGTCATAAAATGTTGTCTCATCAAAAAAGTTGTCGTTGCACTTGCCAAAAACGGTATGGTCAAAGCCCAGTAAGTGTTAACCCAATGGAAACTCTGCATTATCTGAAATAACGGAACTATCATTATCATCTCGGCCGGCATGAAAAGTGTTATAAACAAAGCGGCAAAAAGCAGAGATGCGCCTTTGAATTTGAAATTTGAAAAAGCGTAACCTGAAAATATTCCGAAGACAGTCTTCCCCAACGTTATGATTATGCTCATTATCAAACTGTTCAGCATTAACCTTCCGAGATTTATAGAATTAAAGGCACTTATGTAATTTTGAATGTAAAATGAATTTGGAAAGATTTTAGGCGGATATACGAAAACCTCGGCAGGTTTCTTAAGGCTCATCGTTAAAGCCAGAAATATTGGAAGCAGGATGATGACGGAAATCGCTATCAAACCTATTTCTATTAAAATGGTTCTAAGAATTTTCTTTTGGCTTTTTTTCATTGATAAAACACCGCCTTCTGGCCAAATTTGAAGTAAAGGTATGTAAATACAGCCATTATAAGTATTAAAATGACAGATTCGGCCGAAGCGAAACCTGTGTTGAAATTTACAAAACCATCCTGGTAAAGTTTGTATATCAAAGTAGATGTGGTATTGGCCGGTCCTCCTTGAGTCATGACATCTATCGTCGCAAAAGCCGAAAAGGCTGTAAAAGTTACATTCATGACGATCAGGTAAAAGGTTATCGGAGAAAGCAATGGAATGGTTATCTTGATCAACCTGCTTGACGCGTTTGCCCCATCTATTGTGGCCGCCTCGTAGTAACTTTGTGGAATTGATTGAAGACCTGCGAGAAAAAATATTATGTTGAACCCAAGATTTTTCCATATCGTTGCTATCATTATCGCTATAAGGGCAAGAGGATAGGTGGTAAGCCATTGAGGCTGTGCTTTGAAAAGCACTAAAAACAAATAACTCACGTACCCTGCGACGGGACTCAACAGAAAAGCCCACAAAGTGCCTGCAACGGCCGGTGAAACAGCATAAGGGGCAAAGATCAAAGTCCTGAATATGCCTATGCCTGGAACCTTTTGATTCAAAAGGAGTGCAAGAAAAAGAGAGATGGTAAGACCTGCGACAACTGTGACCACGACAAAGATCAAGGTTGTGTATGCCGATTGAATGTATTGCCCCGAAGTAAACAGAGACCAAAAATTCCCAAATCCTGTAAAAAACAACCTATTTCCGAATGGAGACATTTTATAAAAACTAAGTTTGAACGTCTGAAAAGCAGGGTAATATATGAAAATGACCACTATTAAGAATGTCGGTATAAGCAAAAGGTAAGGAAAAATTTTTTTCGACAATTCAATCACCTCTTTTGATCAACTTTAAATGTGAAATATCGTTAGTTCCGACATTTGCCAAGTTGACATGTACTAAACTTTACGGTTGTGAAGGTCAGGATGCCCATGAGGAAGCCTTCGCAGCATAGCAAGGACAGATTCCGAATGGGCACCTGCCGGAGCAAAGATTCGAAATATAAATTTTGATCACCTAAAAAGTCAAGAGGGCATCAAATGATGCCCTCTTTGATCTTATCAATAAAGAGAATTGTAATTCGCTATTGCTTGATTGGCCTGATCTTGTGCCCATTGGAGTGCCTGCTGTGGAGTCATCGCTTTGGTGAACATTTTGCCAAAAGCGTCATTGACGGCTGTCCTTATCTGCGGGAATGCTCCCGTTACACCGCCACGGGTTGCCGGCGTGACGTTGGACATGAGAAGTTGTAAAACAGTAACAAGGTATGGTGGATTTTTAGCGTAATATCCTTGATACATGAGTTTTATTATCGAGTTCTTGTTAACCGGGAAATATCCAGTACCTGTGCTCCATTCGATCTGGGCATCGACACTTTCAAGAAATTTAAGAAATTTCCATGTTGCTTCTTCTCTTTGGGTGTTTCCGGTGTTAACCATCCATAAACTCGCACCGCCGACTATCACACCACCGTAAGGCACACCCGACGGATGTGGAAGGAACATCACGCCAAGTGAAAAATTGCCTGATTGAGCGGCTTTAACCATCATGTTGACATCAGAAGTAGATGTTATGAGCATGGCTGCTCTTTGAGAGATGAAGATTTGTCTTGCGTTGTCCCATCCCGGTCCTGCATTTATCGCAGACCCATTTTGAATCATATCGTTGAAGAAATTGAAGATCCTTAATCCAGATTCATTTGAAAAGACAGCCTTTGTTGCCCTGCCGTCGCGTCCATTGTTGTTGTTCAAAAGTAAAGAGTTCTGAACAGCCATGAATTGTTCGAAGAACCACGCAAGCGGTTCTCCGCTTCCGAAGGTAAAACCGTACTGTATCGTGTTGCCGTTAGCGTCTTTAACCGTTAATTTTTGTGCGTCGGCGATGAATTCTTCAAATGTAGTTGGTGGATTGTTTGGATCGAGACCCGCTTTTTCAAAAAGTGTTTTGTTGTAAAAGATGACTGGATTTGAAGAGTTAAATGGCAAACTGTAAAGTTTACCACCTACCGTGTAATAACCTCTTGAGGCTGAAACAAGTGTGTTGATGTCAAAGGACGGATCCTTGTCTATCATGTTTTGAATGGGTATTATCACACCGCTGTCTATCATCATTTGAGTCCCTATGTCGTATATCATGACAAGATCCGGCGGGTTTCCCGCTCTGACAGCCGCTATCATTTTTGTCATCGTATCTGTGTAAGATCCTGTGTATTGAACGTCAACTTTGATATCCGGATTCTGCTGCATGAATTCATTTGCGAGATTTTGCAAAAGTTGGATTCTGTCAGTGCCTCCCATTGCGTGCCAGAATTGAATTGTGACAGGTGCGGCAAAAATTGCGGATGCTAAAACAGCCATCACCGAAAACAGTAATATCTTACGCCACATTTCAGAAACACCTCCTTTTGAATTTTCCTGAATTATCAGGAAATATCCCTGTTATACTAAAACTCTTTTAAAAGTGAAGTACAAAACTCGCATTCGCCGGAGGGCAGGATATCCTCTCGGTGGCCGACGCTGCGCAGCGAGGACTAGACACCGAGAAGGTCCTCCGAAGCCCAAGCTTTACAATCAAAGTTGAATCGGTATATATTATATCTTTTTATAAGCACTGCCGTCCGCCTTTCTTTCCAAAAATCCAAAATCGACAAGATATCTTCTAATTTCGACGTGATCTGGATATATCGGTGAAAGAACGGAATTAATATCTTTTTCAGTATAAACACGATTTTTCTTGAAATGTTTTGAAATTTCCCTTAAAACGTAGAATTTCACAGAGAATTTTGAAGGAATTGTTTTCAGAGATCCGTCGATGCGAAAATATCTTTTCTTTACATCTTCACGCCATTTTTTGCCAAGCAACACTGGATCTTCTTCAAAAACTCTGGAAAGAAAATCTTGAGGAACAAGTTTCATAAGATCATCATGCTTTTTTATTTTGCCTGTATTTGCGTATTCGACAGTTTTTTCAAGAATTGCCTTTCCTATGCCTTTGACCTGTGAAAGTTTGTCTGTATCCGTTCCGTGCATTTTCGCCACTTCTGAAGCGAGTCTGTACGTTCGAGATTTAAAAGGACTGTCTCCGATGAAATCGGTCAAATCGGCCATTTCTTTGAAGATTCTTGAAAGTTCCTCCACCCCTTCACCTTCCCAAAGATGAATCTACGATTTTTTTTCAATATTGGACAGATCGGAGGTGCAATTGGGGCATCTCACGGCATCTATCGGTATATCGGTTTTGCAGTAAGGACATTTTTTCGTCGTTACGGGTGCTATGGCAGCAGGCTTTTGGTATTTCTTTTGGATTTTGTATACGACGGTTATCATCAAAAACACGACGAATGCGATTATCAAAAAGTTGATGACGGTATTCACAAAAACACCGTAATTTATCGTCGGAGCACCGGCAGCCTTTGCCGCCGTGAGGGTAGAGTAATGTTTGTCCGAAAGGTTGACGAAAAGATCCGCAAAGTTGACTTTCCCTATAAGCAACCCTATCGGTGGCATTATTATATCGTTAACAAGCGACGATATCACGGAACCCAAGGCTATACCTATTATTATTCCAACAGCCATGTCCAAAACATTTCCGCGAGATAAAAAGTTACGAAAATCTTTGAACATGATACCCCTCCCTATTCACGATTTTTATAATTATACACCATTTTTTTGGATTAGCACATCCGGCTTAAAATGCTATATAATACAAACAAGTTAAAAACGTAGTTTAGAATGGAGGTGGACTATTTGCGAATAAAGATATTCGTGGATAGTACGGCCGATATGGCTCCGGATTGGTTTGAAAAGTTAGACGTGGATATGGTACCTTTAAAGGTCATATGGCCTGATGGGACTCAGGAAGATGATACGAGAGATTCATCTGAATTGATGAATTTTTACGAAAAGATATCAAAGACTTCAGAATTACCAAAAACATCGCAACCAACGGTTTTTGAATTTTTACAAAAGTACAGAAATGCAGAGCAATCGGGATATGAGGGTATTGTCGTTTTGACCTTATCTTCAAAGATGTCTGGCACGGCTAATTCCGCTGCAACGGCGGCAAAAGAGGCCAAAATACCGGTTGAGATTTTTGACACAAAATTGGCTTCTTCCGTCATTCCGCTTGTCGCAAGAAGGGCAAGAGAACTTGCAAATCAAGGAATGAACCCCAAAGAAATAGCCCAACAACTCATCATCGACAGAGAAAAAGACAAATTTCAAGCCATCTTTTACGTCTCAGACTTTTCTTTTCTTGTGAAAGGAGGACGCGTTTCCAAAATTCAAGGCTTTTTCGGTACTGTTCTGAAATTCAAAGTTGGGGTTTGGATAGACAAAAATGGAGAGATGATTCCCTTTGGAAGGACAAGAGGGAAGTCCCACGCTTACGATATGCTTATCGAACAATCCGGGAAATACATTCCATTCGGATCGAAGGTCATATTATGCATGGTTCATGCAAATGCCGAAGGAGAAGCAAAAGAATTGCTTGAAAAGATGAAGGAAAAATATGAAGTCGTTGACGCTTCCTTTCACATGACGGGTAAAGTCATAACAACGCATGTCGGACCCGGAATGTGTGGCTTTGGAATAGAAGTGGTGTGAAAATGGAGATGATAAAAGAAAAAACAGTCACACAAAAAGATCTTGCCTCCGCGTTAAAAAGCGGAAATGCAGACGTTTTGTCAACACCAACGGTACTTGCATGGATGGAAGAAACCGCTTCCGAATTTGCTCAAACCTTTCTTTCAAATGATGAAATAACGGTTGGAGCGCATGTAACTTTGGATCATATCGCTCCCGCATGGCCGGGCGAGAAAGTGAAGGTCATTGCAAATTTGATCGAAAAAAGCAATAAAAAGTTTTCTTTTCATATAGAGATGAAATCTGGTGAAAAACTGATAGCCAAGGCCGATCACGTCAGAGTAGCGGTAAAAAGAGAGGCTTTTAAACATGAAAATTGAGGAGATAATCCCTGTTGCCCTTGGGAAAGCACCTGCCGACGTACTTTTGACAAATTGCAAAATTGTCAATGTATTTACTGGAAAGATCGAAGAAGGTAACATAGCCCTTTACAGGAAGAGAATTGCCGGCGTGGGAGATTACAGATCGGGTAAAAAGGTCATAGATCTGGAAGGAAATTACGTTGTTCCCGGTTTAATAGACGCCCACGTGCACATCGAAAGTTCAATGGTGGATCCGGTTGAATTCGCAAGAACGATTTTACCGCGGGGAACAACCACCATCATTGCCGATCCACATGAGATTGCGAACGTTATCGGTACGACTGGCATTGAATACATGCTTCAATACACCGAAGGAATTCCACTTAACATTTACATGATGATCCCGTCTTGCGTTCCGGCCACAAAAATGGAGACGAGCGGATCTGAAATAACCTCAATAGACACAATAACACTTGTCACAAAATATCCAAGGGTACTCGGACTGGGAGAGGTCATGAATTATCCGGGCGTTATAAATACTGACAGAGATCTTATGACAAAGATAGAGATAATAAGGCATCTTTACAAAAAAATAGACGGTCATGCTCCTGGACTTTCAGGAAAGAAACTTAACGCTTACGCGTCGGCCTTCATAAGGACAGATCATGAATGCACAAATGAATCAGAAGCGCTTGAAAAAATATCCCGTGGCATGCAAGTTTTAATCAGAGAAGGAAGCGTTGCGAGAAATCTTGACGATCTGATAGGTGCTGTTACCGCGCAAAACGAGAGATTTTTTTCTTTTTGCACCGATGATCGTCATCCAGACGATATAGTAAAAGATGGTCATATAGATAACATGGTAAGACGTGCGATATCAAGGGGAATCGATCCCATCATTGCGATAAGAATGGCAACGATAAATTCAGCCCAATTTTACGGCCTTAGAAGTATGGGAGCGATAGCACCTTCTTACAAGGCGGATATGGTTGTAACGGAATCTCTTGAAAATTTTTTCCCGAAGATCGTCATAAAAGATTCAAGGATAATTGCTCGCGACGGTAAATTGATAACGGATGTTGTTGGAAACAACATCGAACAGAAGTTGGACGGCAATTTCAAAATCACGAAGATTGAAGAAGACGATCTGACGATACTTTCAAATGGAAATCAAACAAGATCCATCAGAGTTTTCAACGATAGCATAGTGACTTCCGAAGAAATTTTTGATATTCCACCCGCAAAAGTGCCCGACGTTAAAAACGATTTGCTTAAAATTGCAGTTGTATCGAGATATTCCGCGGAAAAGTCTGTATTCGTAGGTGCTGTGACTGGCTTTGGACTTAAAAACGGTGCGATAGCGACATCTGTCGGTCATGATTCTCACAACATGTCTGTCGTCGGAACGAATGATTTTGATATGGTTTTGGCCATAAATGAAATTTTGAATATGAAAGGTGGAATTGTCGTTTCAAGCAACGGACATATCATAGCCAAACTTCCTCTTTCAATAGGAGGTCTTATGTCTTCTCTGACAACAGAAGAAGTTGTTAAAAAAATAAAGGAATTGAAGGAAGCGGCAAGATCAATCGGGTGTATAATAAATGATCCATTTATGGTGTTATCTTTTGTTCAACTTGCGGTCATACCAAAATTGAGGATAACCAATTTCGGACTTGTGGATGTTACCAAAGGTAATTTCGTGAATATCGGTATTTGAGGGGGTACCAAATGGAAACTAAAACTTCGGAAATGACGACGATCGGGAAAAAGGTAAAACGCGTTGACGTGATTCCAAAAGTAAAAGGTGAGAGTAAATTTGTCTCGGATTACGAATTCAAAGGAATGCTTTACGGTGCGCTTGTGCTGTCGAAGCATTCACGTGCTCGCGTTAAGTGGATAAACACCGATAAAGCGAAAAAAATAAATGGTGTCAAGGCGGTTTTGACTTACAAAGATATTCCTGGCGAGAATCAACTTGGAGAAGTCATTGAAGATATGCCTTGTCTTGTGCCGTTGGGAGGAGAAGTCAGATACTTTGGAGATGTCGTCGCGCTTGTTGCTGCCGAAAGTCAACAGATCGCTAACATGGCCGCAGATGCTGTTGAGGCTGAATACGAAGACCTTCCGCCTGTTTTATCAATCGAGGAGTCTCTGAAAAATGAGATAAAAGTTCATGAATCCGGAAATATCCTCACATCTAAGAAGATAAGAAAAGGAAATGTCGAAGAAGGATTCAAACAATCCGACATGATAATCGAAGATGATTTTTTTGCGGACTATCAAGAGCATGCCTATCTTGAAACGCAAGGGATATTTGCGGTTCCGGAACCTACCGGAATGACGATTTACGGTTCGATGCAATGCCCGTATTACGTTCAAAATGCCGTTCCTAAAATACTCGGCATTTCCATGAATTCGGTCAGGATAGTTCAATCTGACACGGGAGGTGCCTTTGGAGGAAAAGAAGATGTGCCCTCTTATGTGGCGGCACAATGCGCTTTGCTTGCCTACCATACGAAAAGGCCTGTTTTGCTTTCCTACTCAAGAGAGGTGGATATCCAGTTCACAAGCAAAAGGCATCCTATAAAATCTCATTACAAAGTTGGATTTAAAAAAGACGGCAGATTGATGGCGATGGAGATAAAAGCCCATATGGATATCGGTGCTTACGCCACGTTGTCACCCATAGTCATGTACAGAAGTCTTGTCCATGCTGCCGGCGCTTACGATGTGCCGAATGTAAAAGTTGATATAGACGGAGTTTACACAAACAAAGTTCCATGCGGCGCATTCAGAGGTTTTGGAAGTCCACAGGTGCTTTTTGCGATAGAATCGATAATGGATGAATCTTCAAAGCGACTTGGAATCGATCCCATAGATTTGAGATTGAAAAATGCGCTCAAGGTGGGGAGTAAAACATCGACAGATCATCTTTTGACCGAATCTGTCGGTGCTGTGGAAACGATAATGCATGCGGTAAAAATCGCCGATTACGAGAATTTGAAAAAATCCGTTTCTGAATTCAACTCAAAGAACAGGTTCAAAAAGAGAGGCATAGGTGTTTCACACATAATTTATGGTGTGGCACTTGGAGCAGCAGGCCAATCTTTGGATGCCGCCGGTGCGCTTGTTCAGGTTCAAAAAGATGGAAGTGTAAGCATTCATGTTGGGAATACCGAAATGGGTCAGGGTATGAAAACCGTACTGGCCATGATAGCGGCAGAAACGTTGGGACAAAAACTTGAAAAAATATCCGTTGAGAATACTGATACCTCTTACGTTCAAGACAGTGGTCCAACGGTTGCATCGCGTGCAACCTTGTTCAGCGGGAATGCCGTGAAAGAAGCATGCGAACAGATAAAAAGTAAGATACTTTCTATGTTTTCAAAGATCAAAGATGTAGATGAAGAAGAAGTAACCATAAAAGACGGCATCATCTTTTCCGGCGATGTGAAGATGACATTTGAAGAAATTGCAGGCATTTGTTACAATTCAAACGTTAACCTTATATCGAGTAGTTGGTTTAAATCGCCGAAACTCAACTGGGATCCCAAAACCGGCCTGGGGGAGGCATATCTTACTTATTCTTACGCAACGCAAATAGCGGTCGTTGAAGTCGATATGCTGACCGGCAGAACATATGTTGTTGATGTGTTCACCTCTCACGATGTCGGTAAGGCTTTAAATCCCGTCGGACTTACGGGACAGGTTGAGGGCGGATTTGTACAGGGGATGGGTTACGCTATATATGAAGAAATAAAGATGCGGGACGGAAAGATATTGACCGACAATTTCAGCACCTACATAATTCCGACGATAAATGATATCCCGCAAAGCATAAAAATAGATTTCGTCGAAGATGAATTTTCACAAGGCCCTTTCGGAGCAAAAGGAATAGGAGAACCATCTTTAATGCCGACACCCGCGGCAGTGGCAAACGGCATATCAAATGCGATAGGAAAAAGGGTTAAAAGCATACCTGCAACGCAGGAATACGTGCTAAATCTTATAGAGGAGGAATAACAATGAGTTCTAAAAAGGTAATAGGTCCTACGTTTGAAGAAATGTTACATCCTGACAAGATCGATCCCAAAGTAAGGAAAATTGCACTTGAGAAGATGAGAGAAGATCCTCTAGATCCTATAAACTTTTTCAACATAACATGGCGCGGTTCCGATAACAAAATAAAATACGTGGTGCTTCCAAAGACATTAACAGGTGTCGATGCGAACATAATAGTCATGTACGGACGTGATTTCCCAACGGGAAGTCATAAAGTGGGGGCAACATATTCCATTTTGGTTGAAAAAGTCATAAGAAATGAAGTTGATCCATCTCACAACACTTTGATATGGCCATCCACAGGTAATTACGGCATAGGCGGTGCGTGGGTGGGATGCAGGATGAAATTCGATACGATAGTCATCCTTCCGGAAGGCATGAGTAAGGAAAGGTTTGAAATAATAAACGCTTACGGTGCAAGGGTTATCGCCACTCCAGGATCAGAATCAAATGTAAAAGAAATTTACGATAAATCGAAAGAAATTTGGTCTAAAGATCCGGAAAAAGTCAGAATATTGAATCAATTCAGCGAATTTGGAAATTACAGATTTCACTATTACGTTACCGGCAATACGATGGTAGAACTTGTTCAACGTGAAAAAATAGGAAACGGTAAGATCGCGGCCGTTGTTTCCGGAGTGGGATCGGCGGGCACGATAGCGTGCGGCGATAGGGTAAAACAGGTCTTCGGCGATGCAAAAGTGGTAACGCTTGAACCCATACAATGTCCTACGATCTCCATGAACGGCTATGGAACCCATGATATTCAGGGTATTGGAGACAAGCACGTGACGTGGATCCACAATGTCATGAATTCAGATGCGGTTGTCGCGGTTGATGATATAGAATCAAAGAAAGGGCTTCAATTGTTGACAGACGGAGTCGGTAAAAAATTTCTGAAAGGTTTCATAGATCCAAAGGCTGTAGATGAAATGTCAACGATTTTTGGAATATCTGGCGTTGCAAACGTGCTGGGTGCCATAAAGGTTGCCAAAGAGTACAAATTTGGACCAAACGATAATGTAATCACGATAGCAACGGATACGATAGACAGATACCATTCAGTCATGGCAGATCTTGACAAACAATATGGAAAGATGGATCTTGTGGAGGCAAAATCGAGATTCAATTCTATATTTATGGGAGTCAAAACGGACTGGTTCTTCGAAGGCACCCTTGAAAATAGGCGTAGATGGCATAATTTGAAGTATTACACGTGGATCGAGCAGCAGGGAAAAACAGTTGAAGAACTTAACTCGCAGGTCGATCAGAAATACTGGGAAGATCAGCAAAAAGTTGTTGGCGAAACCGATCAAATGATACTTGAATACAGAAAACGGGAGGGGTACAATTGAAGTACCTTTTCAAAGACATAAATTCCCTCGAAACATTTTCAAAGCAAGGAAGAATTGAAAACGCATATGTAGTTGTTGAGGATAACGTTATAACTTACGTAGGTAAAATTCATCCTGAAGGGAAATTCGATAGGATCATCGATTGTTCAAACATGGTCATGCTTCCCGGCTTTGTAAACACACATCATCACTTTTACCAAACTTTAACGAGAAATGTTAAATCCGTCCAGAGTGCCAAATTGTTCGATTGGCTTGTCAATCTTTACGAAATATGGAAAAATCTGGACGAAGAATCTTCATACGTGAGTGCGACCATCGCTTCCTGTGAGATGGCCTTAAGCGGCGTAACAACATCGAGCGATATGCTTTACCTTTATCCTTACGGCAGAAATACGATCTTCGACGAGGAGATCAAAGGAGTTTCACATGTTGGCCTCAGATTTCACCCGACAAGAGGATCCATGTCGATGTCAAAAAAAGACGGAGGCCTTCCTCCCGATTCTGTCGTGCAAGATGAAAATGAAATTCTTTCAGAATACGAAAGGGTCATTTCAAAATACCACGATAGATCGAAACACGCAATGACAAGAATCGCGCTTGCTCCGTGTTCCCCTTTCTCCGTTACGGAATCTTTAATGATCAAAACTCTGGAAATAGCTCAAAAGCATGGCGTACTTTTGCACACACATCTTGCCGAAACCAAAGATGAAGAGGAATTTTGCCTTGAAAAGTTCGGTCTCAGACCTGTCGATTACATGGAAAAGTTAGGTTGGCTCAACCCACAGGTGTGGTTTGCGCATACGGTCCATGTGAGTGATCGAGATATTGAAAAGATGAAAGCAAACGATGTTGGGATCTCACATTGTCCGACTTCAAACATGAGGCTGGGATCCGGAATCGCACCTATTTCCAAAATGAAAGGCATGAGGCTTTCTTTGGGAATTGACGGTAGCGCATCCAACGATACATCCAACATGATTTTAGAGGCAAGAAATGCCATGCTGCTTCAAAGGGTAAAATACGGTCCGGATGCCATGACGCCAAAACAGGCGCTCGAGATGGCTTCGATGGGTGGCGCAAGGGTACTGAGAATGGATGATTACATAGGATCGATAGAAGTTGGAAAAGCCGCGGATTTGGTGATGTTTGACATGAACAAACTCGCATTCGCCGGAGGGCTTGACGATCCTGTCGGGGCAATCGTCATGTGCGATGCGCAAAATGTGGATTTCAACATGGTAAATGGAAAGGTAATCGTTGAAGATGGGAATTTAAAGGTTGAAGACATAGATTATCTTATCAAGAAGCAAAACGAGATATCACGAAAATTGCTGAAAGGGTGATCAAAATGGAAATAAAAGAATTTTACGATTACAACAAGGAAATAGCAAAATTTAAAGCAGCCTATGCCCTTGTTGAATGGGACATGAGAACGAAAATGCCTCCGAAAGCCGCAATGGATAGATCAGAGGTTGCGGGTAAACTTGCGAGAACAATGTTCGATATGGAAACCTCTTCCAAAATGGCCGCTTTTGTCGAATATTTTAACAGACCCAAGATAAACGAAAAATTGAACGAAATCGACAGGCGAAATGTTTACCTTGTAACGAAGGAATACAGACGCATCTCCGCCATACCGCCGGATAAGTTTGAAAAATTTACCATCGCCTGTTCGAATGGAGAAAACGTATGGCAGGAAGCAAAAGCAGAATCTAACTTTTCCAAATTTAAACCTTACCTTGAAGAAATAGTCGGATATCTCAAAGAATTTGTCGAATACTACGGTTATGAGGAAAACAAATACGACGCTCTTCTTGAAGATTACGAACCTTCAATGACGACAAAAGATCTCAACAAAATAATAGCGGGACTGAAAGCAGAACTCGTTCCGTTCATAAAAGATTTAAATTCAAAAGGTAATGCACCTGACACATCGATTTTGAAGGGAAATTTTGACAAAAATTCACAGGAGAAGTTATCCCGCGAAGTACTTGATGCGATGGGATATGATTTCAAAGGCGGTCGCATAGATGAAACCGTTCATCCATTTACGATTGGGATGGGTTTCGGAGACGTAAGGATCACGACGAATTATCATTCAGACGATATGACATCGGCTTTATTTTCCACCATGCACGAAGGCGGCCATGCGCTCTACGAACAAGGCGTTTCGGAAGCGTACAAATGGATGCCGATTCACGATGGGGCGTCTATGGGAATTCATGAATCGCAATCAAGAACATGGGAAAATCTTGTCGGCAGATCGCGGCCGTTCTGGAATTTTTTCTTTCCGAAATTGTGCGAAATTTTCCCTCAGTTCAAAAATGTATCGTCTGATGAATTTTACAAGGCAATTAACCTCACCAAACCTTCTTTGATAAGAATCGAATCCGATGAAGTAACTTACAATTTACATATAATGGTCAGGTTTGAAATAGAAGAAGCCATCATAAACGATAGGATTAAAGTGGCGGATCTGCCCGATGCATGGAATGAAAAGATGAAAGCGTACCTTGGAATAGACGTACCCGACGACGCGCACGGAATGCTTCAAGACGTTCATTGGTCAGGCGGACAACTCGGATATTTTCCTTCATATATGCTTGGAAATCTTTACGCGTCGCAATTCTTTTTCACCGCAAAAAAAGAGATCCCGAATCTTGATTCAGAGATCGCGAATGGCAACTTAAAGGTGTTGAGAGAATGGCAAAGAGAAAAAATACACAAATTCGGTGCGCTGTATGATCCGAAAGATCTTTTGATCAAAGTTACCGGAGAGCCGCTTAACCATAAATTTTTCATGAATTACGTTAGGGAAAAATTCTCGAAGATATATTTCTGACGTGGAATTCATAGACGAAGAAACGAAAAGATTTTGTTTTTTTGATGAGGTTATATCCCTTTATAAACCGGTAAGTGTGTTTGGAATCAGCGCCAATCTTTTGCCTTTGAAAGGAGATGAACTCCGTGATCACTTTGAATTCCTTTCAAAGGTAAAAGCATGCGAATACAATCGCGTTAGAATCGAAAATATCCTTCGAGATTTTCACGAAATAACCGGCAGCATGTTATCGATAGAAAACGGCACATCGACGGACGTTGATCTCTTTGAGATAAAAAGATTCGTGCATCATCATAAAATACTCAAACACCTTTCTGGATGTATCGCCGATTTTTTTGGAGATCTTGATGAGTTGTGGGAATTACTCGATCCTAAACAGAGCGGATCCTTTTCTTTCATACCGGAAAACGAATTGATCGATGCTTTGATCGAGAAACACAAAAGCCTTAAAAGAAAAACAGACGAACTTTACAAAGAAAGGATTAAATTCATCTCGGAAAAATTCAATTTCGATCTCGGTGACAGACGTTTTGTGATCGAAAGAGATAAATCCGGAGCGCTTATCGATTCAAACCTTGTCATGATCGAAAGAGAAGGAATGAAAACTTACACCCTTGTCGTAAGACCGACCGATGAAATAATGGCCAAAGAAAATGAACTTCACGCGCTCGAAGAAGAGATAAAAACAGCAGAAGACAAAGAGATAAAACGCCTTTCAAAAGCGGTCGAAAAGTGGATAACACTTATAAAAGCAGAGATAAAAAAAATAGCGGACTTTGACGTTGCCTTTGCGCGAGTCAAAGCCCTCAAAGACGGATATGTTTTCCCTCAATTCGGAAAAGAAATAAACCTTGAAGAATCTTTTCATCCGGTTGTCTCAAATCTCGTTAAAAAAGATAATTTTGAATATGTGCCATTAAGTGGGAAATTTTATCAAGGATTGACCATGATCTTCGGCCCTAACATGGGTGGAAAAACAACCGTGCTTAGAACTCTGGCCATCGCATGCGCACTGGCAATGCACGGCTTTTTAGTGCCTGCGAAATCTGCCGTTTTGCCTGAAATAGATTGGATCAGATTTGTTGGATCTTCATCTCAAAGTTTAGGTCTTTCCGGATTTGCAAGCCAAATAGACAAGATGTCAGATACTTTGAAGATGAACAAAAAAGGGTTGATCTTGATAGACGAATTTGGATCCGGCACAAACCCATACGAAGGGGAAGCGCTTGCCACGGCTCTTGCGGAATATCTTTCAGATTCGAAGCATTTTTCGGTGATGGTAACACATTTCAGGCGTACGATAGAAAAGGTTAAATGCGACAAATATACGATAGGTATGATAAATTTTGAAGGCGAAATAAACGCCAGAAATTTGAATTCCAAGATAAATCATCATCTTATCAACGGCGATATCGTAAATTACGGTGACGCGATAAAAATAGCGGGAATACTCGGATTGCCCGCGGAGATCGTTGAAAAAGCCAGAGAACTTTTAGAGAATAATTTTGGAAACCGTTAATCTGGTTGCGCGGGGAGGATTCGAACCTCCACGCCGGGATCCAAAGTCCCGTGTGCTACCATTACACAACCGCGCAATGACAAGTTATATTCTACCATACAACATATTTGTATTTCAAGCGTTCAAATCTTTTTTTGTCACGTGTTGTTTCGTGACATACCCCCACCACTTATAGAAGTGGGAGAATTTTTGCTCAAAAGAGGGTTGAAAACAATAACGGGGCAAGTGGAAAAGGCAGACATTCCTCTGACATTTCATTTTGAAAATACCCATATATGGTATATAATTACTTTTTGATAGGAAAGCATTAGTGCAAAAAATCACAAAAATCATATAAGGGGATGATGTGGTGTCTCACGTAGATTTGGTTGTACTTTCACTTGTCATTGTTATGACTTTAGGCTTTATCACCTTCTTTCTCAGCAAGAAAGTTCATATTTCCTCAATTCCAATCCTCATCGTGCTTGGTATCATCTTTGGTCCCTTACTCGGTTTCATAGATCGTGGGAATGCGACAACGCTTTTTAATTACGTTAGAGTTATAGGACTCGTGGTAATCCTTTTTGCGGAAGGACACAACCTCAAATGGCCGTTGCTAAAAAAGCATATGACAACGATAGGGATACTCGACACGATAGGATTATTCATCACGGCAATAGTCGCGGGTCTCTTCTTTTCTCTCTTCTTTCATCTTCCGTTTCTTGCCGGCTTTTTATTTGGTGCCATCATTTCGGCCACTGATCCGGCAACTTTGATACCGCTTTTCAAGCAAAACAAGGTCAACGAAGATATAAGGACCGTTATAGTGACTGAATCCATCTTCAACGATCCTCTGGGAATAGTTTTGACCGTTCTTGCCGTGGCCCTTGCAGTGCCTCAAGCCTCAAGCGCCAAATTCATAGAGTCAATAGCGAAATACACGACGCTTTATCCTGCGGCCGTGATATTTTTTCTCTATGAAATAGGTGTATCGATTGTGATAGGTGTGATTTTAGGGATAGTTGGATACTGGATTGCAAGAAAACTCAAAATCGACACCTTTCCTGAAATATACGCACTTGCGCTTGCTTTCGGCGGATTTCTAATCGGCGAATGGGCTCAGGCTTCAGGTTATCTCGTTGCAACTACAATTGGTATAGTCTGGGGAAATCACGACATCTTCTTTAAGAAAAATGGAGAATCTAAAGCATTCGGAGATCTCATAGAATCAGAATTGCATTTCAACGAAATTCTTTCCGATTTTGCTACGGTCTTCATCTTTACTCTCATAGGGGCAACTGTAGATCTGAATGTTTTTGGATCGGCTCTGCTTATGGGAACAATTGTTGCTTTAATTGTCGTCCTCGTGGCAAGACCTATCGCCGGCCTTACGATATTACCGTTAAGAAAATGGAATGCCAAAGAGTATCTGTTCATTTCACTTGAAGGGCCAAGGGGAGTCGTTCCGTCTGCGCTTGCCGGCCTGCCGCTTAGCCTTGGAATAATGTACAAAAATCCGGTTTTAACTCAATGGGGAGAGGTTATACTGGCTGCGACGGTTATAACCGTTTTGGAGTCCGTCATAATTGAAACTCTGTGGGTTAGGCCTTTAAGTAAGAGACTTTTAAAGGATTCCATTGAATAAGGAGGGATTTTTATGCTCAAAAGTGTTGAGGAAGTCCTTGAAACCGCGAAAAGAATAGAGGAAAGTTCTTACGCCTTTTACACACAGGCACAAAATGTAGTAACTTTGCCTTATTTGAAAAAAGAACTGCAATATCTGGCCGAACAAGAAATCGATCACAGGAAAAAGATCGAGGCGATGATAGCGGAAGGTCCGTCGAAGATCGCAAAAGATTTAAAGATCGAAAGAATTCAGGATATGAAATTGGGAGATTAT
Organism: bacterium; assembly: GCA_021800445.1. Classification (GTDB taxonomy): domain Bacteria; phylum Thermotogota; class Thermotogae; order Mesoaciditogales; family Mesoaciditogaceae; genus Athalassotoga. Next base: position 19,740 of record JAJYYZ010000004.1, read on the forward strand.
CTGATGCCATCCCATTTCGATCCGAACTCGACCATTCAGGATATCTTGATAGCGGCCATAAAAAGAGAGGATTTAACGCATCAATTTTACCAAAATCTTTTAAAAGGCGCAGCGGATGAGGATTTGAGGAAGGTCCTTGAATATCTTTCGATAGAAGAGTTAAAGCACAAGAACAAGGTACAATTTCTTTACGATGACATAGTCTACAAGGAGAATTGATCATGGAAAAGGCAGAAGCCTCTTCGATCAACCGTTACTTTTACGCGGTTGTGCTTTATTTCTTTTTGTGGATAATTTTAACCTATCCATTTTCAATTCAGGAATGGGAAGCGGGAACCGCGATAGCCTTTACGGCATCTCTGCTTTCTTACAGGGAGTTAAGTGTCTCGGGATTGAAAAACATAAAGCGTATCGGCATTTTGCTATTTTGGTATCTACCGGTTTTCATACGCGAATTGATAAAGGCCAACCTTCATGTAGCAGGTCTTGTGCTAAATCCAAAGATGCCCATAAAGCCAGGCTTTGTCAAAATAAAGACCAACCTTAAATCTCCGGTTGCACGCGTATGGCTTGCAAACTCGATAACTCTGACACCGGGGACGTTATCGGTCGATATAGAAGATCAGTACATTTATATTCACTGGATAACGGTCGGATCGACCGATATCGAACACGCTTCCGAAGAGATAGCCGGAAGTTTTGAGAAAATTTTAGAGGTGATGTTCAGATGAGAATCGAAATACCTCAATTCATATGGATAGCATGGTTTGTGATAGTATCCATTGCGACGATACTCGCAACGATAAGGGCAATAATAGGCCCGACGAATTCAGACAGAGCGGTCGGCCTCGATACGTGGACGACTATTACCACGGGCTTTTGGGTTATACTTGCACTTTATTTTTTCCAGTACATACTTTTGAGCGTTTCCATGGTCTACGCCATTCTCTCGTTTTTGGGAATTTTGGCAATAGCAAGGTACCTCGAAAGGGGGCTTTGATATGGTCGATCTCATCCTTGGCTGGACTGGGGTCGTGTTAGTCTTTATAGGCGTCTTCTTTCTCTTTTTGGGATCCCTTGGTGTTTTCAGGCTTCCGGACCTTTTCAACAGGCTCCAAGCCGGTACAAAGGCCACGACCTTAGGCGTTGTATCGACAACGATAGGAGTAGGTTTAATTGCAAAGGGATGGCTTGTTTTCTCACTTGCGCTTGCGATATTTTTGCTGATGACAAACCCCATCTCAAGTCATGCCCTCGGACGCGCTTCTTACAGGGCGGGTGTTAAACCTTACAAAGGTACGAACCCCGATCTTTACGCCGAAAAGATTAAAAAAGAAAGTGATCAAAAATGATAACGCTATTTTCAACCTTGCTTGTCATATTGATAGTTGCCGGAGGTTTTGTATCTATTTTTTCAAAGAAGTTGCTTTCTTCCGTCATTTCAATGGGCCTTGTGAGTTTGGGGGTTTCCGGACTTTTCTTCTTCTTGCAGGCTCCCGACGTTGCTATAACCGAAGCGGCCATAGGTGCAGGTCTTTCGACTGCGATCTTCATCATAGCGATGAAAAAAATACAAAAAGGTGGGACAAGCGATGATGAGTGATACTCCCGAGATAGTAAAAAAAGTTTTCGCCATTTTTGTCGTTGGAGTTTTGATAATCGGCTTTTTCATGGTGTTCACTCAAATGCCAAAGGGTAATGAAGTCAACGTGAACAACACCGTATCGAGATTTTACGTCATGAAAGATGTCGATCAGGCCACTCAAATGCTCGATAAAGGTACTTATTTCAACAAAGACATGGTTCCATTGAGAAATGATGTGCCTTACACGCCCATAACGTTCGGAAAAAGCGAAAATTTGGAAGATGGAGCGGCTAACGTCGTGACATCGATAGTCGTCGATTACAGAGGTTTTGACACGTTAGGTGAAGTTACGGTGCTCTTTTTGGCCGCAAGCGGTGTAATGCTTGTGCTCCACGGCGAAAAAAGAAAGGTACCCAAAAAGAAAATCGCTCCATCTGAGATCATGTACGTCGGAACAAGAATCGCCTTCTCTGTCATCTTTCTTTTTGGAATTTACGTTTTCATACACGGCCATCTAACACCAGGAGGAGGTTTCCCCGGTGGTGCGATAATAGCCTCCGGCATACTTGGTTTATTTCTCGGAAGACAGGGATACTCTCCAAACAAGGCAGGCTTGACTGTCTTTGAATCTCTTTCTGGAATGGCTTACGCCATAATAGGTATAATCGGTCTTGTTGCCGAAAAATCCTTTCTTGCGAACTTTCTACCGACAGGTACAATTGGAAATTTGTTCAGTGCCGGCTTTATAGCCCTGATATACATAGCGATAGGAATGAAAGTTGGATCTGAACTGTCGGCCGTTACAAACGCAATGATAGTCGATACGGAGGAGGATTGAAATGATAGACTTTCTCCAAAACTGGATATATTTGACCGGATCGATGGCGCTCGTTGGAATCGGCCTTTACATAGTACTTACAAACACAAACATATTCAGAATAATAGTCGGCCTTAACATAATAGACAGCGGGACGAATCTGTTTATAGTCACAATTGCATGGCATCCGAAGTCTGTTATGCCCATATACACGGCAACGAATAACCTTGTGGTCAACGGTCATGTGATCTCCGCCGATCCTCTTCCACAGTCATTGGTCTTAACCGCGATAGTCATAGGTCTTGGCACAACGGCACTTGCACTTGCGATAGCGGTCAAAATTTACCAAAAATACGGCACACTCGATGTCAGAAAGATCAAGGAGGAGGACAGATGAAAACTTACAATCTTGCCGCTTTACTTGTCGGCGTGCCTTTACTTATGGCCTTTTCGATACCGCTGTTTGGATTCATATCCAAGCAACTTGCAAAGTGGATAACCGTTCTGACGCTTGGTTTTGAATTCTTTTTTGGCCTTTACATATTTTTCTGGCACATTTATCCCTTTAACGTCATAATGGGAAACTGGGTACCACCATTCGGTGAGAACCTTTACATAGGCCCATTTGCGACCGTTTTAATAATTCTTGTGTCTTTTGTTGGATTGATGATAAGCATATACAACCTTTGGTCTGCAAATCATGGCGATGTTGTACATTTTGCACTGCTTTTTTTGATGTTTGTCGGTGGATCTATCGGTTTGATATCGACCGGAGATATATTCAACATCTTCATATTCATGGAAATAACAGGTATCTCTTCTTTTGCGCTTGCAGCGTACGGACCTGAAAGAAGGGCTTTGGGCGGTGCCTTCAAATACCTTGTCATAAGTTCGATCGGATCGACACTTTACCTTTTCGGTGTCCTTTTGATTTACACTCAACTCGGAACCCTTAACATAGCCGAAATCGCGGCAAGGATCTCTCAAACAACATCCGGCCTTCTGACCTTTGCCGGCATCTTGCTTGTTGCAGGTCTTGCTGTCGAGGCAGAACTCTTCCCATTCAACGGCTGGGTGCCGGATACCTATACAGGAGCCGTTAACCCTGTTTCGGCCACCTTAAGTGGCATAGGGTCCGTCGGCGGCATATATGTGCTTTTCAGAATTCTAATGACGGTCTTTGGGAAGGACGGAAATTTCGTCTCGACCTACGGAAACATGGATCTTATGGCTTTGGTGGCCATTTTGGGATCGGCGACCGTTGTGATAGGAGAATTATCGGCGCTTGTCCAAAAAAATGTCAAAAAGATGCTTGCCTACTCATCGATGGCACAGATGGGCCTTGTTGCGATAGGCTTTTCGATAGGGTCTAAATTGGGAGCATACGCGGGCGTATTTCAACTTGTAAACCATTCGATAGCCAAAGCCATGATGTTTTTGATACTTGGAGTCATAGTCTCTTTCGGAATCGGAGAACATATCGAAGACATGAAAGGATTATGGTACAAAAGTCCGTTTTTGACCCTTGCCTTTACCATAGGCGCGTTGAGTCTGCTTGGTCTTCCGTTGTTTGGAGGATTCTGGTCAAAGTTTGCCCTTGTTGACGCTTCGATTCAGCGCGGCGGGTGGTATGATTTCGTGATTGCGATCGTACTTTTTGCTTCAGTTGTCGAGGCCTTTTATTACCTCAGAATAGTCGGATACATGTTCACCTCAAAACCAACCTCAACGGACAAGATAAAAGTTTCTATCTCACCGGCCGTACCTATCGTCGCATTTTCCATTTTGATAGTCGCAATAGGTATATTCCCCCAAATAGTTGGGGGCATTTCCTGGAACGCGGCCCACGAATTGACCGATAAGATGGGCGGATATGTGCTTAACGTCATACCCACCATAGTTGGCCATTGAGAGGTGATAAGATGAATTCACTTTTGGCACTTTTAATAGTTCCCGTAATAGGTAGCGCTGCTGCTGCCGTACTTCAGAGGTATAGACTTGTCGAAAGGCTCATAACCTTCTTGACCTTTTCTGTGACCTTTCTCTTCCTTTTTGAAATAAAGATCGGGGATATTTTAACATGGCATCTCGATTTTCTCGGTAAAAATCTGGAGATGGGCCTTCAGATAACACCTCTGTCGATTTTCATGCTTTACATGACGATCGCTTTCGGAATCGTTTTGACATTCTACAACCTTTCAGAAAGATCGAAGATGAAAGGTTTCCTGCTTTTGTTAACTTTAGCGGCAAGTAACTGGATCTTCATGTCAACCGATCTGATCGGTTTCTTCTTTGCATGGGAATTGATGGGGTGGTCATCTATTTTGATGATCTTTGGGGGAAAACGCGAAGAGGAATCAAGACACGGCGCGCTTTATTACGCGATGATGAGCATCGGCGGATCTTATTCGATGCTTATAGGAATCTTTTTGCTTTCAAATCTCACGGGCACATTTTCAATTCAGTCAAACGTATCATACCTTACGTTAATTCTTGGCCTTCATCCATGGTGGGTGTTGGGAATAGTTTCTCTTTTCTTTGTTGCCTTCATGGTAAAATCCGGTATTTTCCCGTTTCACACATGGGTTCCCCACACCTACGGTGAGGCGCCGGATGGATTTGTGCCGTATCTTTCTTCCGTGATGAGCAAGTACGGAGTTTACGGTTTTTTGATCTTTTTGCCTTTAACGTCAGGCGCGCATGTGCCCTCAGTTTTGGGACTCGCATGGCCAAATTACGTGCTTTTGTGGTTTGGATCGGTTACGGCCGTTGCGGGAAGTGTGCTGGCTTTCATGCAGGATGACGTCAAAAAACTTTTTGCGTATTCTTCTTTTAGCAATTTGGGCTTTATTCTTGCCGCGATAGCGCTCTTTACCCCGATAGGCTTGACTGCTGGGATGTTTCACGCCTTTAACCATTTGCTTTTCAACGGTGCGATCTTCATAACGGTTATAGCGGTGATATCAAAAGTTGGAACGACGCGCATGAGTGAAATGGGAGGAATCTGGCAAAAGATGCCGCTTACCTTTTTGACTTTCTTTGTTGGTATAGCGGCGGCAGCGGGAATTCCGCCTTTTGCAGGTTTTGGATCGAAATGGATGATCTTTCAGGCTATGATAAGTCACGGTCTCATCTTTGCCACGGTTTTGCTCTTCTTTGCCTCCATAGCGTCTTTTCTTTATCTGATGCGCGCATTTCACGCCATCTTTCTCGGCCAACTCTCTCACAAATACGATAACGTAAAAGAAGTTTCGGCAATAGGAAAGATCACGGAAGTATTCTTGCTTGGTGCTTTGATCTTTTTTGGGATTTTACCGGGGTTCGTTCTTGATCCTATAAACTCAATAGTTAATTCTTTCGGTCTCAAGCCACTTCCTACATCGGGATACGAGTACATAAACGGTTTCTTCTCTTCGATAAACATGGTCTCGATCTTCATCGTCGTGATAGTTACCTTCATCTTTGGGTTTGCACTTTTTGCCGTTGTGGCGAAGCACAAAAAGGTCCCACAGGAAGACAATTACACGGCCGGACAGATTCCTCAAGACTGGAATTTAACGCCCGAGATGTACCAGTTCAGTTATGATTTTTACGAACCTATGGACAAAGAACTGGCGCCATTCTTAAAGGTAAAGATAGATGGTTTCTTCAAAGGATTTGGTGAGTCCGTCGAATACATAGGCGAAGCCATTAAAGAGATCTTTACGGGCAACGTTCAGATATACACCTATCTTGCGGTAGGTGGTCTTGTGATCTTCGTCATAGCGGGGTGGGTTGTATGGTGATTGTTGAATTTTTGATAAAACTTTCTCAAGGTTTCGGAATAGGGGCATTGGCACTTGCAACGGGATTGCTTTTTGGAGGAATAGGTAGAAAGATAATGGCGCGAATTCAAAGAAGATATGGCCCACCTTTTACTCAAAACTTCATGGATCTTTTCAAATTACTCTCAAAAGGATCGGTAAGCCACGGATGGGCATTTGATCTGGGTTTGGTGGCCGGCTTTGCGCCGATGCTTGCGGCATTGATGTTCTTGCCGATAGGACCTTTTACACTTTTGCCATCCGATTCAAGTCTGATAATGATCGTCTACCTTATGATGATGGCATATCTCGGTATGGCGATGGGGGTTTTAGCGAGTGGAAACCCAAATTCTGCCATAGGCATGTCAAGGGCTTTGATGTTGATGGTCGGATACGAAGTGCCATTTGCCGCCGTTATCTTTTCGGTATACCTCTTTTCAAAGACGGGATATCTGACACAAATTGTCACCCAGCAGGCCGGGGGCTTTATGAACTGGAATATAGTCAAAATGCCACTTGGCTTTTTGGCAACAGAAATAGCGCTTCAGGGTATGCTCGGAGAAAAGCCGTTTGATCAGGCCATAGCGCCCGCAGAAATCGCGTCCGGCCCTATGGTTGAACTTGGCGGAAAGTATCTTGGATTTGGCATGATCCAGCATTCGGTGGGCTTGTTTTTGGAAACCGGCATAGTCGTCGATCTCTTCTTGGGCGGCGCACCAAATTTCTGGATCTTCATCGCAAAACAATTCGTTTTGTATTTCATAGTCATACTTGTAGACGCGATACTACCAAGGCTAAGAATTCATGAAGCTACAAGTTTCTTCTGGAAATTGCCTTTGTTTTTGGGCATTCTCCAGGCTGTGATAGTTATAATTCAGGGAGGCGTTTTGAATGTCTGAATGGACAGAAATAGTCGATTATTTCAGAGGCAGATCGATGTGGATGCTCCACTATTGCACAGGCTGCGGCGCAATAGAACTGCCACCGACCATGACATCGAGATGGGACATGGAAAGGTTCGGAATAACTCCCATGGCCACGCCTCGTCAGGCCGATATATTGCTCATAACAGGATATCTTGCCATAAAAACTTTAAAAAGGGTCATCTACACCTACGAGCAGATGCAGGCGCCAAAGTGGGTTTTAGGCTTTGGTTCGTGTACGATAAACGGTGGAATTTACTGGGACTCTTACAACGTCATAGAAAGACTCGACAAATACATACCGGTTGACATATACATAGCGGGCTGCATGCCGAGACCGGAGGCCATTTTGGATGCTTTCGTCAAACTCAAGGAAATGGTCCAGATGGGAGAGGCTAAAGGCTACGAAAAGTACGTCAAAAATTACGACTGGTATAAGGCCAATCAAGACAAAGTTTTGAAAAGGACATCGCCGGTTTTGAAAGAGATCGAGAAGGTGACCAAAATTGGCTGATATCCTTGATGAGATAAAGTCGATGGATCTCAAGGCGTCATGGCTTGGCGACTGGGAGTTCGAGGTTTTGACTCCAAGAGATAGACTCGCCTCAATACTTTCATACCTTAAGTCGAAAGGATTCAAAGCCTTCATGGGTTTATCCTGCGTCGACTGGATAGAGGAGGGAAATTTTGAACTTGTCTACATACTTCAATCTTACGATCTGGCGCTTGAAGCCATCGTGAAAACGAAGATCCCGCGTCAGAGGCCGGTTATCGAATCGATGGGCACGATCTGGAAACTGTGCGAGGTTTACGAAAGGGAAATGCATGAATTTTTCGGCATAGAATTCACGGGAAATCCCAACCTAAAGCCATTCTTTTTGGAAAACTGGCTCGACATACCGCCTTTGAGAAAGGATTTCGATACGCTTGCTTTCTCCGAGGAACTTTTTGAATTCAAGGAGGATGAAACTCATGGAATTGAATCCCCTAAAAGAATCGAATGATTACAAATATTACGAACTTTTCATAGGGCCGAACCATCCCGGAATAGAGGGAAACTTTTCATACGTGTTGAAGATGAAGGGGCACAGCGTCGAAGAAGTGACGCCCGATCCCGGATTGTTGCACAGAGGATTCGAGAAGTTGATGGAAAGAAGGTTATGGACCCAAAATCTTGCTTTAATTCCGCGAATATGCGTGCCGGAGCCGGATATCAACGAAGTTGCCTACTGTCTTGGAGTCGAGCACATGATGGGCATAGAAGTGCCAAAACGTGCGCAATACATAAGGGTTATCGTTTTGGAACTTGCAAGGATGGCATCTTTTCTCTTCGGCATGAGCGGCCTCGGAGGCACAACCGGTCATTACACCTCTGTCCAGTGGCTTATTGGCGACAGAGACTACATCCTCGATCTTTTCGAATGGCTTACAGGCGCGAGAGTTTATCACATATACCAGTATCCCGGCGGTGTTAAAAATGATCTGCCAGATGGATGGCTCGATAAACTTTCTGATTTTCTCGATTATCTCGAGAAGAGATTGCCAGAATACGATAAATTCATCTTTCAAAACCCGATAATCCAGAAAAGGACGGTAGGACTTGGATACATCCCCGCCGAGGATGCGATAGAAAATGGACTCACAGGTCCGAATCTTCGTGCATCGGGCGTGATGTACGATATAAGGAAGGCCCAGCCTTATCTGGTCTACAACGAAGTGGACTTCGAGATTCCAAAGACCGGAGACGGAGACGCATTCTCGAGGGTATTGCAAAGAAGGCTTGAACTTTCCGAATCGATAAAGATATTAAGGCAGTGTATAAAGCAAATACCTCAAGGCCCTCACAGGACAAAAGTTCCAAATCCATTCCAGTTTCGGGTGCCAAAGGGGTCGTACTACTCCAAAGTCGAAAGTTCAAGAGGGGAGTTTGGCTACTACATAGTCTCGGATGGCGACGTCAAGCCTTACAGGGTCTACGTGAGAGGTCCATCTTACTCGATAGGACTTTATTACGCGACAAAAGCGCTTGTCGGAATGAGGATAGAAGATGTTCCGGTCTGGATTCACACGACGGACATGTGCCCGCCGGATTTTGACAGGTAGGTGAATGAGATGGGCAGTCAGGATATCGAAAAAAAGAATGGATTTGCGCCAATCGTTGGCCTTAAATATCTTTTCAAAAAGCCACATACCGTAAGATATCCAAAAGAGGATCTCGAAGTCTTTCCAATTTCGGGAAATTCTCCGAATTACCGTGGCTTTCACACGAATGATCTTGAAAAATGCATAGGCTGCGGTAACTGCGCGAGAATATGCCCAACCGATGCCGTGACTATGGTTGAATCCGGCGATGTTAAGGTGGCAAACAAATTTGCAAAAATTGTAAGGCCCGTTTTTGACTATGGAAGATGCTGCTTTTGTGCCCAATGTGTGGATGTATGCCCAACCGGATCTTTGCAGATGTCGAGAGATTACATACATTCTTTTCATCCAGATCTTTCTGTACCCGTTGCGGATGAACCCGAAATTGTTTCAAAAGATTTCATATGGCGAGCGGACAAGAAACGTTCTGAAAATCCGGGTTACGTAAGAAATGAATCGAATAAATTCGATAAAGTCATAAATTTTGAAAGGATAGAGCCCAAAAAGACCGATCCGGACAAAAGAAAGATCTCATTTTCTAAATACGTCCAGATATATTCAAAAGCGGAAGCATCCAAGGAAGCCTCAAGATGTCTTGGATGCGGTGTGTGCGTTGAGGCCTGTCCGAATGAACTTCATATTCCCGAATACATAAACGCGATATCAAAACAAAACCCGGAGGAATCTTTGGAATGGATATACAAAAGAAATCCATTGCCTCTTATCTGTGGTGAGGTTTGCACGCATCAATGCGAAGAGGCATGCGTCGTCGGAATTCAGGGCGAACCTCTTGCCATAAGGTGGCTTAAAACATTTTCGGCATCCAATGTGGACGATTATCTCAAGACGTCGAAGATAACCCTGCCCAAATTCAACGGCAAAAAGTTGGCTGCCATAGGAGGAGGTCCTGCATCTTTGGCCTTTGGTTACTACGCAAGATTGCTCGGATACGATGTTACAATATACGAGGCCGAAGAAAAGTTGGGCGGTGCGCTGATGTGGGGCATACCCGTATACAGACTTCCCAAAGACGAGATGATGAAAGATATAAACGCCATCCTTTCGACGGGAATAAATGTACGCCTGAAGACAAAGGTTGGAAAAGACGTTAAATTCGAAGATTTGATGAATTCCTGTGATGCCGTCTTCGTTGGCGTCGGGAATTCAAAACCGATGACGCTCAAGATAAAGGGCGAAGAACTCGAGGGGGTAATGCAGGGACTTACCTTCATGCATATGGTAAATGACGGATCTTTAAAGGACCTCAAAGGCAAAAAAATTGTCGTGGTCGGTGGCGGAAATGTTGCCATGGACGTTGCAAGATCGTCTGTAAGGCTCGGTGCCGACGTGACTATCGTGTACAGAAGAAGAATAGAGGATATGCCGGCCGATCCGGAAGAGATCGAGGATGCACGTGAAGAAGGTGTTAAAATAGTCGAGATGGGTGTGCCCGCCGAAATAAAAGGAGAAAAATCGGCACAAGCATTCGAATACGCCGTTGCATCTCTTGTCAAGGATCCATCCGGCGGAAGGCCTAAGCCGGTTGTAGACGAAAAATCACCACATGTCACACTTTCGGTCGATTACGTTATCGCCGCAATAGGACAGACGCCTTCGATAGATTTTATACCGACGGATATCCAGCAAAAGATAGGATTTGATGGAAGGTTTGTTCCGGTAGACGAGTATGGTCGCACAAAGTTCAAGGGTCTCTTTTGCGGTGGGGACGCTTCGAATTCAAGACAGGACATAATAAGTGCCATAGGATCCGGAATGAGAGCAACAAAAGGAGTGGAATTGTATTTGGCGAAGGAGGAAAGAAATGTTTGAGATAACATCCAAAGAAAAAATTGCCGCCAAAGAATACGAGATATGGGTCAAAGCACCTCAGGTGGCATCACATGCAAAACCAGGCCAGTTCGTCGTCATAAGAACATCTCACAATGGAGAAAGAATTCCTCTTACAATCGCGGATTTTAACGTTGAAAAAGGTGAAATAAGACTTATTTTTCAGGCCGTAGGAAAGACGACTTACGAAATGGCCACAATGAAAGTTGGAGACTCATTGCAAGATATCGCCGGTCCTTTAGGCCGTCCAAGTGAGATAAAAAAGTACGGAACGGTGCTTATGATAGGCGGAGGCGTTGGAATAGCGGCGATTTTACCGATTTTGAAAACGCTGAAAGATGCCGGTAACAAAGTAATAACCATTTTGGGTGGAAGGTCTGCAGATCTTGTGATATTAAAAGATGAATGTGAAAAACATTCAGATGAATTGATCGTCACAACAGATGATGGTTCAATGGGTATGAAAGGCGTCGTCACAGACGGAATGAAAGTACTTGCCAAAAGAGGAGAAAAAATAGATCATGCCTGGTCAATAGGCCCTACCGTGATGATGAAATTTTCCGCTTACACGGCAAAAGATCTTGGCATTCCAATCTTTGTTTCTTTAAATCCAATAATGGTGGATGGTACGGGCATGTGCGGTGCATGCAGGGTGACGGTGGGCAAAAACATAAGGTTTGCCTGCGTTGACGGGCCTGAATTCGATGGGTACGAAGTTAACTGGGATGAAGTTATGAACAGGCTCAGACAATACAAAGATCAGGAAAAAATTTCTTTGGAAAATTACATGGCAAAGGTTGGTGATCTTTCATGGCTGTGATAAAAATTTCCAACAACAAAACACCCATAAAAGAACAAGATCCAAAAGTGCGCGCACACAATTTCAAAGAAGTTGTGCTCGGCTATTCTCTTGAAGAAGCCGTTGCCGAGGCAAATAGATGTTTGCAATGCGTAAATCAACCATGCGTTGCTGGATGCCCGGTCAACATTGATATTCCCGGATTCATTCTTGCTTTAAAAAATAGGGATCTTACAAAATCTGCCGAAATATTGAAAAGTTACAACAACCTGCCTGCCGTGTGCGGAAGAGTCTGTCCTCAGGAAAGTCAGTGCGAAGGAAGATGTACGGTTGGAAAGATGAAAGGCCACGAGCCGGTCGCGATAGGAAAACTCGAAAGGTTTGTCTCCGACTGGGAAGCAAGTCAGGAAACGATCAACATTCCCGAAATTTCATCCAAAAAGTTGGGGAAGGTGGCCATAATAGGTGCAGGCCCCGCGGGTCTTACGGCGGCCGCGGATTTGGCCAAAATGGGATACGAGGTCAAAATTTTTGAGGCACTTCATGCCGCAGGCGGTGTTTTGATGTACGGCATACCAGAATTCCGTCTTCCAAAATCGATAGTTGAGAGAGAGATAAACTTCATAAAATCTCTCGGAGTCGAAATAGACACAGATTCGATAGTCGGAAGAAGTATAACGATTTCGGAACTTAAAAATGATTTCGACGCGATCTTCATAGGAACTGGAGCCGGAACGCCGAGTTTTATGAATGTACCCGGTACAAACTTAAACGGTGTGTACTCGGCAAGCGAATTTTTGACGAGGATAAACCTGATGCATGCTTACGAATTCCCAGAAAGCGATACGCCTGTAAGATTGGGGAAACACGTCGTTGTCGTTGGGGCTGGGAACGTGGCGATGGACGCTTCAAGATCGGCGCTTCGACTTGGCGCTGAAAATGTCAAAATCGTCTACAGAAGAAGTGAAGAGGAAATGCCTGCAAGAATAGAAGAATACCATCACGCCATAGAAGAAGGCATAGAGTTCCATTGGCTCACGAATCCGATAGAATACATCGGAGACGATAAAGGCAATCTTACGGCCGTAAAATGTATAAAGATGGAACTTGGAGCGCCGGATGCATCGGGAAGAAGAAGGCCTGTTCCGATTCAAGGCAGTGAATTCACGATAGAAACAGATATGGTTGTGGAAGCGATAGGGCAAACTTCAAACAAAGTGCTCCTGAGCGCTTTTCCAGAACTCAAATTAACGCCTCACGGCTACATCGAGGCCGATCCAGAAACGGGTCAGACTTCAATCAAAGGTGTTTTTGCCGGAGGAGATATAGTAACCGGCGCGGCCACAGTCATCCTTGCCATGGGTGCGGGCAAAAAATCGGCAATCGCGATAGATGAATACGTAAAATCAAAAAAGGTAGCGAGATAAGATTATGCACGTGGCTCGTAGCGGGTAACTTGTAGAAAAAACCAGTGGTGCGGTATGACAACAAAAAAGGCGAAGGGCAGGATGCCCTCTCGACGGTCGATGTTGCGCAGTGTGAAAAGTGAGTCCATTCCAATTGTCAATTGAAATTTGTCAATTCTCAATTCTACATGCTACGAGCCACGCGCCGATTTATCAATGGTGTGAGTACTTCTCTTTGAAGATGCTTTTCCCGTCAAATCTTAACATAACGCAATCTACCCGAGGATAATCGTGATACCTGTCGTTTGACAGAATCCAGGCATTTGTGCTTCTTGCGATTTCCAATATCATTTCATCGGCGGGAGAATGAAATTTGACATCAGGGTGTTTCTGAAATTTTTCTTCAAAAAGTTTCTTTTGTGTGCCTCTTAGGTTATACTCGAAATTTTGATCGAAGATGATTTTAAAAGGCCATGGAACTTCTTTTAAATTTCCGATCAACCTGAATGCCAAAAATATATTTTTCAGATCCGCATATGTCAAACCCACCATCGCGACGTTGCTTCCGTCCACGATCAAAAGTGATCCGGCATGTCTTGTCAACGCGCCTTTAACGTAAGGATCTTTTATCGAATCGGCGATTTTCTTTTTGTCTGAAGGAAGAAGTGAGTTGTATATTTCTTTAAACGTGCCGAACGTTTTCATGTCAAGTGACAAAAAATCAATTTTTTCAACCATTTTTATCGTTTCATCGACTATCGAAGAATCTTTTTCGTATGCCCGTTTTTCGGAAAGCACAAGGTAAAGATCTATGAAATCATCGAAATATCCCGTGTTTTGCAAAAGTACTTTTCTCCATCCAGAAAGAAATGCTGAATAATTCGAAACATCTATCGACTGATTTACCGAAAGTTTTACCATGGTTTCATCCATTGGAAGATATTTTTGGGGTTCGATTATCATCGACATGACGCTTAATTTTGAAATGGGAATGCCGGTTTTTTTCGATATTTCTTCTGTTTTTGACGGATCGAAATTTGTTATCTCGGACAATTCTTTCAAATTAGGATCTATCATTTCAAGCGCTATCGCAATTTTACGTTTTGTCCATCCGTCTTTTCCATATCTTCTTATGATTTCGGCAAGATGAAGCGCATTTTCACCGTCTTCAAGAAATACCTTTTCTTTGTACAGTTCAACGACATTATTGTACTTCATTGCAACAATTCATCAACGAAATCGGAAGCGTTGAAGTCTTTTAGATCTTCGATCCCTTCGCCTATGCCTATCAATTTAACGGGTATTCCCAACTCGCGTTTTATGGAAAAGATCATGCCTCCCTTTGCCGTGCCGTCCAGTTTGGTAAGAACGATTCCGGTTACACCTGTGCTTTTGTCGAAAATTCTTGCCTGTTGAATCGCGTTTTGACCTATGGTCGAATCGAGCACGAGTAACACTTCTTCGGGCTGATCCGGTTTTAATTTTTTTATAACTTTGTGAACTTTTTCAAGTTCCCTCATGAGGTTATCCTTCGTATGAAGGCGGCCCGCGGTGTCAACTATGGCGATATCAAGATTTTCGGCGATGGCATGGCTTACCGTGTCATAAGCGACCGCTCCGGGATCCGCTCCCATCTGGTGGGCAATCACAGGTACATCTACTCTTTTTCCCCATTCTTTGAGTTGTTCAATGGCAGCGGCTCTGAACGTGTCGCCGGCACCTAAAACGATCCTTTTTCCGGATTTTTTGAACCTGAAGGCTAATTTACCGGCCGTCGTTGTTTTACCGGATCCGTTTACGCCAACAAGTGTGTAAACTGTCGGAGGAATGGCAGACAATTTGACAGATTCGTCCCGCCCCAAAAGTTCTAAAAGCACGCTTTTTAACGTTTCCAAAGGATCTTTTTCTTTTGAATTTTTAAGTTTTTCTATTATGTAATCCGATGTTGGAATTCCGACATCCGCGAGTAAGAGTAATTCTCTTATCTCTTCGATCTTCTCTTTATCTAAATTTCCATTTTTGAGAATGGAAAAAGCCTTTCCGAGAAATCCGGCTTTCGTCTTTTGAAGACTTTTTTTGAAAAAATCAAATATTCCCATGATATCACTCTTACAATTTGTAATTCTCAAGAAGCGTCTTAACACTCCTCAAAACAGAATCGCGATCTTCAATCTTGATTTTTGAAGATTTATCGGAATTTCTCAATTTTAACTCGATGTCTCCATTTTCAAGACTCTTTCCGCATGTTATCCTTAAAGGTATGCCTATCAAATCGGCATCTTTAAATTTAAAACCGGCCGATACGTCTCTGTCATCCAAAAGCACTTCAATTTCATGCTTTTCAAGCATTTCATGAATTTCATGTCCAACTCTGACCTGATCTTGCATGGCTGTGTTCACGATCGTGACGACCACTTCAAAAGGTGCGATTGCCTTTGGCCAAATTATGCCTTTTTCATCGTGAAACTGTTCAACGACGGCTGCCATCGTTCTGCTTACACCCCATCCGTAGCAGCCCATCACGTAATATTTTTCGCTTCCGTCTGAATCCACGTAAGTGGCGGAGAGTTTTTCAGAATACTTCGTTCCGAGTTTGAAAACTTGTCCCACCTCGATACCTTTTTTCAGTTTAAGAGGCGATCCGCATTTCGGACATTTATCTCCATCCACCACAATCCTTATATCCGTATATTCGTTGATTTTATAATCTCTCTCGTGATTGACGTTGATGTAGTGGTATTCGTTTTTCAAGCCTCCAACAACGTAATTCTTCAAATTTTTCACAGAATTGTCGCTCACTATTCTGACCGCTTTCACGCCTATCGGACCTATGTAACCTATCTGGCTTGAAAATTTTTCGAAAACCTCTTCCGCAGTTGCAAATCTCAGGGTTTGATCTCCGAGATACGACTTAAGTTTTGGTATGTTTATCTCGAGATCTCCCCTTATGAGAGCCATTACATATCCGTTTTTACCTGTGAAGACCATCGATTTGACGATTTTATCCTTTTCTATCTTCAAAAATTTTGCAAGTTCATCTACAGTCCTGACATTTGGAGTTTCAACAAGCGTCAATGTTTTTAAAGGTTCATCCGCGCTTTTTTGATCGTCCGAACATTCTGCCTTCTCTTGTGTTGCTGAATAGCCGCATTTTTCACACACGAGTATGTCCGATTCGCCACTTTCGGCAAATGCCGTGAATTCATGGGAATTACTTCCGCCAATCGTTCCCGTGTCAGCCTCAACGGCGACGTATTTCATGTTCATTCTGTCGCATATTCGAGAGTATGCGTTGTACATATCCTTATAAGTTTGATCCAAAGATTCAGGGCTTGTGTGAAAACTGTAAGCATCTTTCATGATGAACTCTCTTCCGCGCAACAAGCCGAATCTTGGTCTTATTTCGTCCCTGTATTTTGTGTTTATCTGGTAAAGATTTACCGGCAATTGTTTGTAAGATCTCAATTCGTCTTTAACAAGAGTCGTTATCATTTCTTCATGGGTTGGGCCGAGTGTGAATTCTCTGTCATTTCTATCTCTGAATTTCATCATCTCAGGTCCGTAATCATCCCATCTTCCCGTCGTTTTCCATATCTCGGCCGGTTGCATTATAGGCATCAAAAGTTCTTGGGCACCGGCGATGTTCATTTCTTCGCGGACAATTTGGGTTATTTTCTGGAGGACGCGTGTACCGAGTGGCAGGTATGAAAAAACTCCCGAAGCGGATTTCCGAATGAATCCGCCTCTTATAAGTAATTCAGCGCTTTTTATATCCGCATCTGATGGACTTTCTTTTAAAGTAGGTGCGTAAAGTTTAGACCAGTACATAATTTTCCTCCTAAATTTTATTTGCCACGCCGCTTATCAGATCAAAATACTCTTTATTTTCCAATGCGGAAAGTGTTCCATCGTCAGTTGCCTCTTCGATTTCGGGCATAAAAGGAATTGCTCCCAGTGAAGAAATGCCAAGTGCTTTTTCAAGTTCTTCCGGTTCAACGTTGCCGAACGGATAAAGTTTGTTGTGGCAGTTATCGCACACGAAATATGCCATGTTTTCCACAAATCCAGATATTTCTATTCCGACCTGTCTGAAAAAGTCAACCGTTCTGAAAGCATCGGCTACGGCAAGTGCGTTTGGAGTTGTTACTATTATCGCGCCATCGACATCCATGTTTTGTTTTATCGTGAGTGCGGCATCACCGGTGCCGGGCGGAAGATCGACTATCATATAATCCATATCGGGCCATTCCGTCGATTCCAACATCTCTACTATCGCCTTCGAAACCATCGCCCCTTTCCATATAACAGGGGTTTCCTGATCGACGATATACCCAAGCGACATCGAATAAATTCCATCCTTCAAAATAGGCATTATCTTTTTGTTTTCTCTTATCGATGCCCTTTCGCCGAGAGTGCCCAGCATCCTCGGAACATTTGGCCCATGTATGTCCGCATCGAAGATACCGACGGTGTATCCCTTTCTTTTTAAGGCTATTGCCAGAGAAACGGTAAATGTGCTTTTACCGACTCCACCCTTAGCGCTCAACACGGCCACACGTTTTTTTGCCTTTTGAACCATATGTTTTTGTTCGACGGCTGTGGATTGCGGTTGATCCTGAACCGTCGAAAGCATAAGCCTGAGGCCCGATCCCTTGAAGGACGTTTTAATATCGTCAAATATGCGTTTTTTGGTTTCTTCGTTTTTTGTCGCGAGATTTAAAACGATTTTTATCTCTTCGTCGTTCACATCTATCGATTTGACGATTTTAAAATCCACCAGACTTTTTGCGTATCCGGGATATTTTATCTTTGAAAGCGTATTTATGACATCCGCTTTTGTCAAAACCTTCACCTCTTTTTGTGATTTGTTTTTTCGATCACGTGTTTTTTGAATTCATCAAATTCACCCTTAATTATAGCATTTCTCGATTGTTTCATTAAATTTGTGAGAAAATAGATGTTGTGGTAGGTTGCAAGTATCATACCGGTTGATTCTCCACGCTTTATAAGGTGACGGATGTATCCTCTTGAATAAGTTTTACACACCTTGCAATCGCATTCCGAATCAAGAGGACCTGGATCTTTTTCGTAGACAGATGCGCGTATGTTGAGCCTTCCTGAAGAAGTCAGAATTCCGCCGTGCCTGCCCATTCTCGTCGGTAAAACGCAATCCATCATGTCAACGCCTCTTTCGATCGCTTCGAGCATTAAAACCGGATCTCCGACACCCATAAGATATCTTGGTTTATCTTGAGGCATCAAAGGAAGCGCAACATCGAGCATGCGGATAGTCGTATCGATGTCTTCGCCGACGCTTAATCCACCTATTCCGAATCCGTCAAAGGGCATTGAAGTTATTTCGAGGGTGCTTTCTTTTCTTAAATCTTCGAAGAATCCACCCTGTGTTATGCCAAAAAGACTCTGATCTTGCTTTTCGTGCGAACTTAACGCCCTTCTTGCCCATTGTCCGGTTCTTCTTACAGATTTCTTCGTTGATTCAAGATCGTTTCCCGGTGCCAGACACTCATCAAGCACCATAGCGATATCCGACCCTATCGCTTCCTGAATTTCCACAACTTTTTCCGGTGTGAATTTATGAATGGATCCGTCAAATGGAGATTTAAAATCAACTCCTTCATCATCAACGCGCATATTTTTTGAAAGGCTGAAAACCTGAAAACCGCCGCTGTCCGTTAAGATCGGTATATCCCATGAGGCAAAGTTATGGATGCCGCCAAAACTTCTCAAAACCTCAAGGCCAGGCTTAAGATAAAGGTGAAAAGCGTTGGCAAGCACAATTTGGGCACCGGCATCTTTTACGCATTCACGGCTGCACATCTTTATCGCCCCGTTGGTTCCAACCGGCATAAAGACTGGAGTTTCGACTATTCCGTGATTAAGCGTCAGTTTTCCAGCCCTGGCATGTCCGTCTCTTCCGGCGGTTTCGAATCGCAAATTTTTTCACCCTTTCCGTTTATAAACTCATCGAAGGTCAATTTCAATTCCAAATATTCGTTGTCCCTCATCTTTATCGTTTTTGAAAAGATATTCACTTCAGAAACCGTGTATACTTTGTCGTTGTATCTGGCCATATCTCCCGTGTCGGGAAGATTTTTCAGTATTTCAAGATAAGCGTCGTTTTCGTAAGCGAGACAGCACAGCAATCTACCGCAAACGCCGGATATTTTCGAAGGATTTATCAAAAGTTGCTGAGTTTTTGCATATTTGAGCGTTATACTTTTGAAATCTCTTTCAAATCTCGAACAGCAAGTTTGCATGCCGCACATTCCTATGCCGCCAACGATCTTTGCCGTATCCCTAACGCCTATTTGTCTTAATTCTATTCTTGTTTTAAAAGTACCGGCCAGATCCTTGACAAATGTCCTGAAATCAATTCTGCCATCGGCCGAAAAGAAGTAAATCAGTTTTGATCTGTCGAGTGTGTACCTTGCGCTCAACATTTTCATCAACAGTGAATGTTCTTCCGCTTTCTTTCTGGCAATTTCAAGTGCCGTTATCGCATCTTTCTCGTTTTGGGCGTTATTTGAAAGATCTGCTTCCGTCGCAAGCCGAATGATCGGCTTTTGGGTTTCGATCTGTTCTTTGAAAATTTTGGTAACGCTCCCTATTTCAATTCCAAAATCACTTTCACATACAACTTTATCGTGTAATTTCAAATCCATATCACATTCAAACGGATGTATTTGCCCAAGTTTCTCAAAAGATATCCCATATATCATGATATTCATACCTTCTTTAAAATTGCAAAATTGAGTAAAAGCCAAAAGATCAAAAGGTCTTTGCTTATGTTGCCATGTTTCACGGTTGATATTCGTTTTATGAATTCCTCGGATGGCGCTTTCATCTTCGAGTAATAGACCGAATAAGATTTTCTGCCGAGATCTTTCCAGTAACTTGTGAAGTTGAAAATCACCATATCTTCACAGAGAATTAAGGCTGAGTTGAAAAAAACATCGATCACCTTTTGTGATCCTTCTTCATCAAACAAAGGTTGCAATGACTGAAAGTACTTTGATATGTTTTTAACATCTACCGTAAGCAATATCCTTTCGGCCTCCGCGGGAAGCATGAAATAAGATCCGTCTTTAAAAGATTTCGAAAAGCATTTAGCCGGATTTTCTTCTAAGTCTTTCAAAGATTTTCGAATAACTTCCGAATTTGCTTGATAATTCATAGCCAGCGCCAGATCCGTTCTCAAAACATCTTCAACCTCCGAATTTTCAACCTTCAAAGACTCGATCACCGACTCGACCGGATCTATGTAAGGTTTGAAAATTGAAAAACGACTTTTAACGGTCGAAAAGACGCCATTCAAATTCGAAGAGAAACATATAAAAGCGGAAAAATCCGGCGGTTCCTCGACAACCTTGAGGATAGCCGAAGACGCTTCTGGAGTCATAAGCGTCATCTCATCTATGATGACGTACTTTCTCGATGAAAAGGAAGGTGGATATGACAAAAATTCTTTTATGTCTCTTATCGTGTCTATGCTTATGTTGCCATTTTTATCTATCTCAAAAGTATCGTACGACGGATCGTTAACTTCTATTCGCTTAAAAAGTTCGGAAAGTATTTGTTTTCTCAAAAGATCGTTTTCGACTTTTATAAGCATTCTAACAACCGATCTATCCTTAAAAAAGACGGAGATTTTTTTGACAAAAGTTTCTACATCGCTCATCCGTAAAACTATCCTCCTCTTGTGATATCGGCTATTTTTTTGTCATAAGGATATGTAAGAACACCTTTTTCGGTTATTATGGCATCAACGAGATCGGCATCGGTAACATCAAATGCCGGATTGTAAACCTCAACGCTTTCCGGTGCTATCTTTACTCCTCTTACAGCGGTAACTTCATCGTGAGACCTTTCTTCTATTGGAATTTCAAGACCGCTTTTTATCTTCACGTCTATCGTTGATAAAGGTGCGACAACATAAAATTTGACGTTATGACGTTTCGCAAGCAACGCCAAAGAGTATGTACCTATCTTGTTGGCCACATCTCCATTTGCGGCGATCCTGTCGGCACCTACGATGACGGCATCTACTTTTCTTGTTTTCATGACCCACCCCGCCATGTTATCACATATGAGCGTGGTCTTCACGCCCAATTTCATAAGTTCCCATGCGGTGAGTCTCGCACCCTGCAAATATGGCCTTGTTTCATCCACATATGCGCTTACGTGTTTTCCGTGATCTATCGCGGCGTGGATCATTCCTAAGGCCGTACCGTAATCCACAGTCGCAAGCGCGCCGGCATTGCAATGGGTTATGACAGTTGAATTTTCCTGCAACAACTTTTGACCATATTCACCCATTTTTTTGTTGACATCTATGTCCTCGCGGGCTATCTTTTCAGCCTCTTTGTTCAACTCATCTATGATAAAATCAGGCTTTCGGCTTTTTAAAGACAAAAATTTTGAATTCATCCTATCAAGCGCCCAGAAGAGATTAACGGCCGTTGGCCTTGTTTGGGCCAGTTTTTCTTTGACAGAGTTCATCCTTTCTTCGGTTAAGTTTTTAACGTTTTCCATGGCGCCTATAACGTATCCAAATGCGGCCGTAGCGCCTATCGCAGGAGCACCTCTTACCGCCATGTCCCTTATCGCGGATGCGACGCAATCGGATGTCGTGCATTTGAGGTATTCTTCCACTTGCGGAAGTTTTCTTTGATCTATAAGTTCAAGTTCCTTTCCATTCCATCTCATTGTTACGGTTGATATCAATTAAAATCATCTCCTCGCATTTTTGTCAATTATCATAAGATCTTCAGTTTTTGCTTTTTCTGCTCACTGCTTACTCGTTACGCGTTACTGTTTTTTTCTCTAATCCCCAATCTCTAATGTCTCTTTCTTGCCATATGCTATTTGCCATTTGCTGCTTTTTGTGCGTCGGCTCCAGCATTTGCCCTTCGGTGTCTGGTCCTCGCTACGCTGCGGAGGCCACCTCACGGCATCATGCTCTCCGCCTCCGTCCGTCTTTTCCACGCGTTACTGTTTTTGCAACGTGCTACCGGCTACCCGCCACGTGCTTTTTTGCCGATTACGCGTTACTGTTTTTTTCTCTAATCCCCAATCCCTAATGTCTCTTTCTTGCCATAGGCTATACGCCTTTTTATTCGTCGGCTCCAGCATTTGCCTTTCGGTGTCTGGTCCTCGCGTTGCTGCGGAGGACACCTCTTGGCATCATGCTCTCCGCCTCCGTCCGTCTTTTCAACGCGTTACGCGTCACTCGTTACTGTTTTGTTTTTGCCATAGGCTACCTGCCACGTGCTGCTTTTTAATCTCTAGTCCCTAATGTCTTTTTCCGCCATGCGCTATGTGCTATTTGCCATACGCTGCTTTTTCACTGATCACTGTTTTGCATATCCATTCCAAAAATGCCTCGTCCTTTTCATCAAAAGGAGAAAGATAGTGACTATCTATATCAAGTTCTCCGATGACTTTCCCATTTTTCATCATCGGTATGACGATCTCACTTTTAACATCCGGACTGCACGAAAGGTAATTCGTTTCTTTCGAAACATCCTGAATTACAAAGTTATGTTTCGTCTGAGCGGCCTGACCACATATGCCTTGGCCGAAAGATATCGTCGTGTGCACCGTTGGTTCGCCGACGTAAGGCCCGAGTTTTAACTTCTTCGATCCATCGACAAGATAGAAACCCACCCAGTTGTAGTAAGGGACATGATCGTACAGGTACCGGCATATTGATTCAAATTTATCTTTTCGATCTTCGAGGAGACTTTCGATCTCTTTTTTCATCTCCTCAAATGAAGATTTATCGAACATCATTTTACCTTCAAATTCAAAATAGAATTCTTGACATCATCTGCGTGACCGTTGACGCTGACTTTGGGCCAAATCTTTGCTATCTTTCCGTCAGGATCTATTAAAAATGTGCTTCTCGTTGTCCCCAAAACGCCTTTTGCATCGTAAAGTGCTATGACCTTTCTTTGAGGATCGCTTAAAAGTTTTATCTTTAAATTTCTCTTTTCAATGAATTTTTTATGGCTTTCCACGCTATCGGCGCTTATCCCAACAATTTCGGCGTTGAGTCCGCCTATTTCGTCTTTGTGTTCCGTAAAGGATAAGGCCTCTGCCGTACATCCCGGCGTGTTATCTTTAGGGTAAAAATACAGCACTATCCATTTTCCTTTCAGATCTTTCAGACAAAGATCTTTTCCGTCTTGATCCGAAAGACAAAATTCCGGAGCGATATCGCCCACTTTTAACATTCAATCCACCTCTTTTCTTTCAAATAGAGATACAATCTCAAAATGATGCGTTTGAGGAAAAAGATCTACAAGCATCACATCTTTTATTTTATACCTTTTTTGTATCAATTTGTAAGAATCTCTTGCGAAAGTTGCAACATCGCAGGAAACATAAACAAACCTTTCGGGTCTGATTTCAAGAATCGCGTTCATTGTTTCTTTGTCGATGCCGCTTCTTGGCGGATCTGCGATTACGACATCGTAATTTGAAAAGTTGAATTTCGATGTTTTTGAAAGCGTGAACTTGACGTTCGAAATTCCGTTTAATTTTGCATTTTCTCTCGCTTCGATTATAGATGACGGAGAACTTTCGATACCTGTCAGACGATCGAAATTTTTGGCAACCTGAAGCGTGAAAAATCCAACTCCGCAATACAGATCAAGTAATTTTTTGCCCGTTTGAGCATACTCTTTAACTTTCGAAGAAAGGATCTCAGCGCCTTCGTAATTGATCTGGAAAAAAGATTTTGGTGGAATTCTGTAAGTTATTTCATTCACCTTTATTTCAAGGTATCCCCTTCCAGTGATGATTTTTTGATGACCGGCCATGACAACGTGAGAATTGTTAACGAGCGACACTATTTCATCTGCGATCTCGGGTATCTTTTGAGCGGTCGATGAGACGAATACAGCCATTTTTTTGTCGTTGCTTTCGCGAAGGACAAGATGATCAAAATATCTCAAATCGTATTTTTTCGCTTCATTTTTTATCTCGTTCAAAGCGTTTGAAATGATATGACACTCATTTATTTCGACGAAATTGTGGGAATTTTTACCGAAATATCCTATTTTACCGTCTTTTACAACGAATTCGACTTTGTTCCTGTAAGAATACTCAGAGGTTGGAACGATCTTCGGAGGCAAAATCTCGACATTGGCGATATGTTTCATCTGATCTACGAATATATCCTTTTTGTACTCAAGTTGAGTCTCGTACTCAAGGTCCATCCAATCGCATCCGCCGCACGATCCGAAATGTTCGCAGACGGGAATTCGCCTTTTCGGAGAAGGCGCGTTAACATTTTTTACCCTGCAAAAGACGACATCCTTTGATTGCTTTTCGATCTCGACGTCAACATCTTCTCCCTCATATGCACCTCTCACAAGGTAGATCTTTCCATCCTTTCGACCGAGGCCGAATCCGCCACTTATCATTTTTTCAATCATCATATCTGACCACTCAAATTCAAAGAGATTGATCCTCCAAATCGATTCTGATCGTTTTCAAACTCAAGATTTCCATCCAAAGTGAAGTTTGAAAAATTCATCTGAACACCGGCGGTTAAATTCCAGCCGCTGTTCCAGATCTGTCCACTTAAATTCCAGATGTTGTTGGAAAAAGAAAGGCCAAAAGACGGAAATGTCGTAGCACTCAAACCGATTGTACCTTCCAGAATGGAAAAACTCAAGTTCCCCATGATCGATGAAGTAGAAGAATTAGAAATTTGTATGTTTCCAGATAATGGAATTTCATATATCAAAAGATTCGATATACCCAAACTTGCTTGATTGTAATTTTGAAATGTTGAAAATGATACGTTTAACAAAGCATGTCCCATCAATTTCGATAAAGACATACCGAAACCATAAGAACTCACGCTTGCCTCAACGCTTACAGGAGTTGCTATCTGTAAAACACACCAGTTTGTGGAATTTGAAAAATTTTGGCCTATCATCAAATTAAATGCGTCATTTGAAAAAGATTCAAAAGTAGTCACATTTGATGCTGAAATGCTCAAAGCAGTTTCAAAATTTTTCCATCTCACCGATGCGTTTATGCCGTTTTGGGTGCCTATCTCCAAAGACGAGTTGATCGAAGATCCGCTTGCGGTTAATCCAAAGTAATCTTTGTTAAAAGAGAAACTGACCGGACCGATTGATACATTTCCACCTATTCCCGGAACCTGAACTATGCCTAACGGGTATCTGAACCCTTCAGAAACGTAAGAGAGCGCCATTTTCACGTCCCGTCCAAAAAAAAAATCATGTTCTGTCATTCCCACTTTAAACGAAGGTACTTGATCGACGTTGACGGCGCCTTGAAGTGAAAATTTATCGTTATTCATCTCTCCGAGGCCAAAAAACTGATCCGACGGAGTTGAAAAAACAGTGCAAAAGGTGCCATTCATATTGTAAATGCCATCTTTCGTTTCGGCAGAAGTCGTCAAAAGATATGTGCCGGCGCTTGAAGAGCCGCTCTGATACTCGACTGTGAAAGTTTTCGTCGATGTCAGATCGGAAAAATAAATCGTTCCCGTTGTGTAATCGATCGTGTAAAGCGTTGGACTTAAAACCTGACCATCTGAATAAATCATGACGCTTCCGTAAAGTATAGCACCGATTGTCGCGTAAGGGACCAAAGGAGAAACCGTTACCGTTGTGTTCAAAATGTTGCCGGATAACTGGCCGAAAGACGCATTCGGTATTTTAATTCCAAAGACAGAAAAGTTATTTACGCCGTAAGCAGAGGTAGTTACATTTCCGAGTTGAACGTTTAACGGGACATAATAAAGTGTAACCATCGTCGTTTCCGTTCCGACATTTGCAGAAACGTAAAGTCCGTCGTTGATCTCGCCGCTTAAAGTAAATTGAAGTTGCTGATTGAAATTAAAGCCCTGTTGAATGCCAAGACTTTCTAAAATAGATTGATCGCCAAAACCGTAAGAAAGGCCAAGATCGCCATTTATCTGAATTTGCATTCCGTAAACCTCCAAAACGCTAAGCGCCAAAAAGAGAGCCAGAGATAATTTTGTGACCATTTTGAGCCTCACCAAAACTCATCACCCGCTTAGATGGAAATTGAATCTTCGATATGACGATCGAAAAATCTTCGCATCCAACGATTGCCTCGGAATTTATCTTCAAAATTTCTCCTGGTCTTCCACGCATCTGTGAAATTCCTTTAAAGCCGAAAAGTTTAACCATTTCACCATTTAAAGTTGTCCTTGATCCCGGTCTCGAATCGAATGCCCTTATCAGGTTACCGATCTTTGCGGCGGGATAATTCCACCTTATGATGGTTTCTTCGGAAGATATCTTTTTTGCGTAAGAAGGCGCTCCATTTTGATCTTTGAGAATTATTTCAGGACTTTCCATGAATTTTTTGATCAAAGATGATCCCAACATCGACAATTTTTCGCTTAAAGTATCGAAAGTATCCAACGGATCTACCTTTAGACTCCCCATCAAAGCGACCTTACCTGTATCAAGGCCCTTGTCTATTTTGAATATCGTAATGCCAGTCTCTTCAACGCCGTCGAGTAATGCCCTTTGAATGGGGGCTGCGCCCCTGTACGCAGGCAATAAAGATGCATGGACGTTGAAAAAACCTTTTGGAACCGAATCAAGCAAAGTCGTCTTCAAAATCTGTCCGAAGGCGACGACTATTGCCAGTTGAATATTTAAATCCTTTAAAATTTTTATGAACCTCTCATCGTTGACATTTTCAACTTCCATAACATTTAATCCATTTTTGCGGGCAAAAGCGGAAACGGGGGTAGGCGTTAAACGCCTGTTACGTCCTGCCATGCGGGATATCTGAGTTACAATTACCTTTACGTCTGTGGAATCAAGTATTGACTTGAGAACGGGGACGGCAAACTCAGAAGATCCGAAGAAGGCAACATGATCATACACTTTTTGTACCCTCTGGCGACTGAAGTTTTCGCTTCAAAATCTCTTCTCCCTTTTCCTTTATCTCATCGAGTTGCGGTTTAAGCGTTCTCCGTTTTATCAAACTAAGATAATCTATAAAAAGTTTTCCATTAAGATGATCAAGTTCGTGCTGAAAAACACGTGCCTCGTAACCTGTCATTTCTTTGACATAAAAGTTACCATGCTGGTCTTGATACTTTACCTTAATCTTTGCCGACCTTGGGATATCTTCGTACACTTCTGGAATGCTTAAGCATCCTTCCTGCCCGATCTCCGTCTCTTTTGATTTTTCGAGTATCTCCGGATTTACAACCACGTTGAGTTGCTCTCCTATGTCGTAGAGGAAAAATCTTTTTGAAATTCCGACCTGCGGTGCGGCAAGACCAACGCCATCTTGAGTGTACATGATCTCGCTCATCTCTTTCAAAAATGTTTCGCTTAATTCCCCACTTTGAACCGTCCTTGAGATTTTTCTAAGAACCGGATCACCGTAAAACCTTAACTTTAACATCAAAACTCCTCTCAACGAAATCTTGGTTCACATCAATTATATACCATTGTCAGCCATTTTCGATCTGCAAAAGGTATAATATATTTATACCTTACGGAGTACAACGTCAAATGTGAGAGATTTTTATGATGCTTGATGCATTCTTTGAAGGAATATCAGTTTTCAAGCCTCTGGTGAATTTTTTGAGATCCTCAAGACTTATTTGCAGATTCGAGTTCCTTTCGAATGATCATGCGTGCTAAAGTCGTATGGCCTATACCCATTTTTTGCGCGGCTTTCTTTAGTTTTTCTATATCTGTCTTATCCAACCTTATCGTCAACGGTAAGAGTTCTTCATCTGAAGTTTCTTTCACTTCATCCAAATCATACTCCGATAAAGAATTATTCTCGAACCATTCAACTAATGATTTTTCTGTTTTAAAAGAAGGTAATTTTTTACCCATTTGATCATCTCCTATAGTACTTTATTCAAATCCGAAAATTGAATTTAAGAATTTCAATGCGATCTCCGCATCAAAATTTTTCCCAGTGCAAAACTTCATCTATGGATCTTTTATTTGGGACGTAAGGGTGGCTGTCATCATATCCTAAAGATATGATGGATATCATTCTCAAATCCTGCGGAACGTTGAAATGTGAAACGATATCTTCTTCATAAGTTCTGTTGTATCCCGCTATCCAGCATGTGCCTATGCCGTAATCCGTTGCGGCCAAAATCATGTTTTCCGTTGCGGCCGATCCGTCTTCGAGATGGTGTCTGTTATTTTTTTCACAAAAAGTGATGATGCACGCTCCCGCTTCTTTCAGAAATTTCCCATAAGTTGTGACCTTTGCCAAAAAATCGAGGTCTTCGTGTTTCGTCACGACAAGAAATTCCCATGGCTGGGAATTGTTTCCGCTTGGGGCAAGTCTTCCGCAATCCACGATGTCTTTTAAAATCTCATTTTTAATGGGTTTGTCGATGTATTTCCTCACGCTTCTTCTGCGTTTAATCGCTTCAATCGTTTGCATTTTTATCACCTTCTTAAAAAAATACCCTCCTAAGAGGGCTTGATGGAGCGGCCAACGGGACTTGAACCCGCGACCCTCAACTTGGGAAGCTGATGCTCTACCAACTGAGCTATGGCCGCACATAAAGATTTTACCATAACAAGTTTTGAAGATCAACATGTATTCAGTGCTTTATGGTATAATCTTTTGAAAAATGCTGAAAGGAGAAATCCCTGAAAAAATGCTTAAAAGAAATTACAGACTTCATGAGTTGAATGAATCTTTGATCGATAAAACCGTTATAATCAATGGCTGGGTTGATAGAGTAAGAAATCTCGGTGGTATAATTTTTGTGTGGGTAAGAGACAGGTACGGAATTGTTCAGGTATTATTTGAGCCTGAGACGCCTGCTTACGAGATCGCAAAAAAACTTTCGGGTGAATACGTCGTCGGTATCGAAGGAATTGTGAGAGAAAGGCCGAAAGATGCCCAAAACGTAGATCTTGCGAGCGGCAACATAGAGATATTGGCAAAAAAAATCGAGATTCTCGCCGAGTCCAAAACTCCTCCCATATACACAAACAGAGACGAAGGCAGCGAAGACGTGCGACTAAAATACAGGTACCTTGATTTGAGAAGAAGAACTTTACAATCTAACCTTATCTTCAGACACAAACTCGTTCAAAAGACAAGAGAATATCTTGATTCTCTTGACTTCCTTGAAATAGAAACACCGTATCTCATGAAATCGACACCGGAAGGAGCGAGAAATTTCATCGTTCCGTCAAGGATCAAGCGTGGAACTTTCTATGCCCTGCCGCAGTCTCCCCAGATATTCAAGCAATTGCTCATGATAGCAGGTTTTGATAGATATTATCAGATAGCGAGATGTTTCAGAGACGAGGATCTCAGGGCAGACAGACAACCTGAATTCACGCAAATAGACCTCGAAATGTCATTTGTCGATCAGGAAGACGTCCAAGAGACGGTCGGAAATCTTGTCAAATATCTTTTTAAATCGGTGCTTGGAAAGGATATAGGCGATGTTCCGTCGATGCAGTATCAAACGGCGATGGAATTGTATGGATCGGACAAGCCTGATCTAAGATTTGAAATGAAGATGGAGAACCTCACATCAAAGCCTTTTGCGTCCAAACTTGATTTTTTAAGTCCTCGAGACGGAGAAGAAACGAAGATGATCGTCGTTCCAAAAAATGACGTGCTTTCGAGAAAAGATCTTGACGCGTATTCAGAGTCGGCCAAGTCTTCGAATTTAAGGCTCGGCTGGGCGAAGTTTCATGGTACCAATTTCACGGGAAGTGTCGGCAAATTGCTTTCAGGGCTGACATCGGATGTGAAAGTAGGAGAGGACGAAACCGTGATACTTTGTGTGGGCAAAAAGCATGAGGTCAGTACCTTTTTGGGAAAGGCAAGAGTTGAAATTGCGAACAAGATTGGAATAATTCCTCAAAATACTTTTAAAGCGCTTTGGATAAACGATTTTCCGATGTTTGAATGGAACGAAGAAGATAAAAGATTCCAAGCCCAGCATCATCCTTTTACGATGCCTTATCTTGAAGATCTTGAAAGTAAACCGGATGATCTTTCAAAGATAAGAGCCCACTCGTACGACCTTGTCATAAACGGGTGGGAAATGGGAAGCGGAAGTGTTAGAATTCATACGAGAGAACTTCAAGAAAGGGTTTTCAAACTCATCGGTATAACCGAAGAAGAAGCGAAAAAACGTTTTGGCTTTTTTCTTGAGGCCTTTGAATACGGGGCTCCGCCACATGCCGGTTTTGCCATAGGCGTAGATAGACTTGTTTCTGTCATGGTCGGTGTGACCTCTTTGCGTGATGTCGTAGCCTTTCCGAAAACCGCGAGCGGTACCGATCTCATGATGGATACCCCTTCTGAGGTTTCCGAAGATCAACTCAAAGAACTCGGAATAAAACTGGAGGATCATCGATCATGAAATGTCGTTTCAAAATTTTCAACGATCGTAAGAAACTATCATGATTTACGTGACCATAGACGGGCCGGCTGGATCTGGTAAAAGTTCAGTCGCGGCTGGGCTTGCAAAAAAATTGGGCTTTAAACATCTTAACACCGGAAACTTATACAGAGGGGTGGCACTTTTGTGGCTTAAAGCAGGCCGACCTGAGTTTTCACAAGAATTTTTTGATATGATTGACAAAAAACATTTTTCAGTCCTCGACAGCGCGATTATCATGAACGGAGAAGTTCACGAAGATGATTTAAGAACTTTGGAAGTCGGAAAAGTCGTATCGAAAGTTGCCGAAGTGCCCGAGATAAGAAAAATCATAACGGACAAAAGCAGAGATATCGTCAAATCAGACAATTTCGTCGTTGAAGGCAGAGACATAGGAACCGTTGTGCTGCCGGATGCTTTTCTGAAAATTTTTCTTACCGCCTCCGTCGAAGAAAGGGCAGAAAGAAGATACAAAGAACTCATCGCAAAAAATTCGAAGGCCGATTTTGAAGATATAATAAACGAGATAAAAACGAGAGATTCGATCGACTCTTCAAGAGAAATAGCCCCTTTGAAACCCGCGTTGGATGCGGTCACAGTACTTACAGACGGTCTTTCTCTTGACGATGTGATAGAAAAAATATACAATCTTTACAGGGAAAGGATAAAAATTGCTGAGAATTAAGGTTGCAAAAGATATAGGTTTTTGTTTCGGAGTTGACAAAGCTGTCGAAATCGCAAAAAAATTGCTTGAAAAAGGCGGGAATGTTTACGTGACTGGCGAACTCATACACAACGAAGAAGAAATGAAAAAACTCAATCAACTTGGGCTCAAAACTTTCGACGTTACTTCAAAGTGGCCGGATCTCTCGGAAGCAACGGTACTCATAAGGGCGCACGGCGTACCAGTAGATCAACTTGAAAAGATCAAAGCGCATGCCAAAAAGGTTGTCGATGCCACATGTCCGGTCGTTTTGTCGCTCTCAGAATCGATTTTAGACGCTAAAAAACAAGGATTTGAAGTTTTGCTTTACGGACACGATAAACACGACGAAGTTGTTTTTCTCAAAAGTGTCGTCAACGATTTGAAAGTTTTTGATTCTCCCGAAAGTTTAAGATATTCGACCAAAAAGATCGCACTTTTTTCTCAAACAACGATGGATGCGGATGGCTTTAAAGAAATTTCAAAAGCAATAGTCGAGAACATAGAAGACTTATCATCCGTGATGATAAAAAACAGCATATGCAACGTTACATATCAAAGAGAAAGAGAGGTGAAGGTTTTAGCGAGTGAAAATGATGTTTGTCTGGTAATAGGAGGTAGCAAAAGTTCTAACACGAGAAAACTTTTTAATATAGCCAAAAGCATCAATTATAAAACCTATCTTGTTCTAAACATGGCAGATTTAAAACCGGAATGGTTTGATGCTGCCGAAAGTGTTGGAATTTGCAGTGGAACCTCAACTTCAATGGGAATCGTCGATGAAATCGTTGAAAGGTTGAGGACGTTCAAAAATTAAAGGAGGTGTGCCCTTCGGGGTGAAAATCATGGAAAACGGCGAAGTGCTTAACGGGAAAGAAGAATTCGAGAAGTATCTCGAAAGCGAAAATGTAGGAACACCGACTGTCGGAGAAGTAAGAAAGTGTACTGTCTTAAGCTCCGGTACCGAATACGTTATAGTCGATCTATCGGCTAAAACTGAAGGAATGATAACGAAAAGAGAACTCGTGAGAAATCCTGAAAGTTACAAGCCGGGTGAGACGATAAAGGCTATGGTTATAAATTACAAAGGAGAAGAAGAAGGTGCGAGGACTTACCTTTCCGAACGCAGATTTATGATACCGAAACTCCTTGAAGAAGTAAGAAAAAGCATGGAAGAGAAAAGAACTGTCAAAGGTTACGTTACAAAAAAAGTCAGAGGTGGATACACCGTTGAAATAGAAGGTACTCTTTCGGCCTTTTTGCCAGGATCTCAGGCATCTTATTTAAACAACGTATCCAACGAAGACCTCGTGAAAAAAGAATTCGAATTTGAAGTTATAAATTTTGAAGAACGCAACAACGGCAACAACATAGTACTTTCAATGGACGCGCTCGTGAAAAAGCAGGTTGAAGAGTTTTTGAACGGTATAGAAGTTGGTAGCAAGTTAGCCGGAGTTATAAAGGATATAACCTCTTTCGGGGCATTTGTGGACGTCGGGCCGATGACAGCGCTGCTTCCAAGAAGCGAAATAAGTTGGGACAAAAATGTCAACTTTAAAGACAAATTCCGTATCGGCGATAAAATTGAAGGCATTGTCATATCAAAAGATATCGTAAACAGAAAGATGTCTATAAGTCTCAAAAGACTTTCTAACGATCCGTGGGATGACATAGAGGCAAAGTATCCTGTTGGTACCGTTGTGGATGCGACAGTCACGGGTATAGCGCCTTACGGCGTCTTTGTGAAAATCTCGGATGGCATAAAGGGCCTTGTCAGATCGGAAGATATCTTTTGGGGAAATTACAGAAGAAACCTTAAAGACTATTTCCGTGAAAATGAAAACATAAAAGTCGAAGTCACCGAAATAGACAAAAACAGAAGGAGGATTTCTTTCAGCATAAAAGATGTGGAAGGAGATCCATGGAATGACATCGAAGAAAAGTATCATGTCGGCGATACGGTGAAAACGAAAGTTGAAAAGATACTCGATGCCGGAGTGATACTTGGCATCGAAGAAGAAGTTTCTGGTTTTGCCCATATCTCCGAACTCTCATGGAATTTCGTCAAAAATCCTTCCGATCTTTTCAAGAAAAATCAAGAAATTGAAGCAAAAATTCTCGAGATAAATCCTGAAAAGAGAAGGATGAAATTAAGCGTTAAAAGATTGCAAAAAGATCCTTGGGAAGAACTTGTCAAGAATGTCAAGATGGGTACTCCGGTTGATTGTGAAGTTGTCAACCTCAAGAATTCGGGTGCGATTCTGCGCGTGGTGGATTTCAACGTGGAAGGATTTTTACCCAAATCTCAATTTTACGAGGGTATAAAGGTCGGAGATACCTTCAAGGCGAAAGTCCACAAGATATCCTACAACCCTCAATTAGATGAAAGAGATATGGTTGTGACCATAAAAGGAGAACCTGTGGAACAGGTTTTACATGCCAAAAAAGAAACTCCGAAAGAAGATGAATTTTTTAATCAAGGGCCTATGAGAACGACAATAGGAGAAATGGTGAATCAAAAAGGTGAAAAGCAATCTTAATTTGCCCGCAGTCGTCATAGCGGGAAAAAAGAACGTCGGAAAGTCAAGTATATTCAACAAACTCGTTGGTTTCAGAAGATCTCTGGTGGCCGATTACGAAGGCCTAACCAGAGATCCGGTTATTTCTGACATAAATTTGGAAGGAAAAAACATCAGAATCGTCGATCTGCCGGGATACTTTGTCGATCCGGCCGACGATATAGAAAAAAGTATGAACGATGCTTTAAAGCATTGGATAGCGAAGGCATCTTTGGTGATCTTTGTCATCGACGGAAGAACTAACATAACGGAAGAAGACGAAGAAGTTGCGGATATAATCAGAAAATCCGGCAAAGATTGCCTTTTAACCGTGAACAAAGCCGAAGGAGAGGCCTACAAAAAAAACTTGGATGAGATATACTCGATCTCCATGGGCGATCCGATCTTTGTCTCAGCCGAGCACAACATCGGCTTCGAAACGCTAATAGATGTCGTATTGAAAAGGATACCCGATTTCGGCCAGAGTATAACCGAAACGACTGTGAGGGTTTCGATCGTCGGAAGGCCGAATGTCGGAAAATCTTCTTTGCTAAATGCCTTAATCAACGAATCTCTCTCGATAGTAACGGACATTCCGGGCACCACAAGAGACACCATAGATGCGTCTTTCAATTACAAAGGAAGAGAAATACTTTTCATCGACACGGCCGGACTAAGAAGAAGGTCGCGCGTTGAGAAAGGAACAGTCGAATCTTTCAGCGGTGCCAGAACGATAAGGGCAATAATGAATTCAGACATCTCATTGCTCGTAGTTGATGCTTCGGAAAAAATTTCCGATCAGGACAAAAAAATTGCCTCTATGATATTGAAATATTCAAAGGCTCCGATCGTGGTTTTAAACAAATGGGATATCGCGAAGGCAGGGATTCTTGACGAAGCCAAAAAAGCGCTTTTTTTCATATCTTACAGTCCTTTCGTGCCATTATCCGCTGCCGAGAAGTGGAATACGAACAATCTTATGAAAGAAATCGTGGACGTTTACGACGGATACACCTCAAACGTTCAAACGTCAAAAATAGCGAATGCGTCCTCGCGTTTTTCGGCCGAGCATTCGATTTCGTCGAAATTGAAACTTTTCTACGCGACGCAGACCGGAACCTCTCCGCCGACCATCTCTGTTTTCGTCAATTTTCCCGAACTTTTTGATGACAGCATGAAAAGATCTTACGAAAACTTTTTAAGAAAACAGATAGATAACTTTGCAAAAACACCTTTGAAAATAATCGTAAGGGCGAGAAGAGAGTCATGATTGTTGAAATAATATGGGTGATAGTTTCCTATTTTGTCGGAAGTATACCTTTCAGTTACATCTTACCTTACATAAAAGGAGTAGATGTAAGAAAAGTCGGAAGCGGGAATGTCGGCGGCACAAATGCCTTAAGGGCAGGCGGCCCTGTGATCGGGTTTGTTTCGATGTTCCTTGACATTTTTAAATCTTTTATCGTTGTTTTGATCGCAAGACTTTTGGGATTTGATCTTATCTGGATATTGCTTGCCGGCACCTTTGCTATCATAGGTCATGATTACCCGATTTACATGAAGTTTAAAGGAGGAAAGGGAGTTGCTTCAACTTTAGGCTTTGTCTTTGCCGTGAATCCTTTAATTGCGCTTGGCTTTCTTGGAGTTTGGATCGTTTTCGCGCTTACGACGAAATACGTCTCTTTAGCTTCAATGATAGGTCTCGGCGTTGCATCGATATTGGCTTTCGCGCTGAGACAGGAATATTTGGGAATTACTTTGGTTTTTCTTTTTCTTTTGAGCGTTTACAGGCATCATGAAAACATAAAAAGGCTTATCAACAAGAAAGAAAACAAGATGGACTTGATAAGCATTTTAAGACAAAAATGACATCATGAAATGGGTGATCTTTTGAACGATGAAGAAAATACCCCGCTTATCTACAAAATAGTCGTCATAGTGGTTATCGTCGCTGCCATTTTCGCAACTTTTATGAGCATACTCGATTTTGCGCTTGTCAGATCGGATTCGGCGGAAATTTCTAATTTGAGCAAAACGATGGAATCGATAAGCGGAAGGTTGAATGGAATCGATTCGGATATTTCCGCTTTGAAACAAAGCATATCTCCCGGCGGAGTCGTCGATGAGTACATAAATTCGTATAACTTTCTTTCAAACGGCAACATCGATCTCGAAAAAATCCTGACCTTTTCCTCTGTAAATCCAAATTCAGATTATTTCAGCATTTACATAACGGGAAAGAAAAGCGTATGGATAAACGTAACTAAGGGCGGTCAACTTTTACTTCAGGCGGATATGAGGCCGGGGCTTTCCGATTACGTTTTTTTCCTTTCGGGCACACCGACGGTCAAAACGACATATACCATCTCACTTGATCGTTCCTGCGTTGTAACCAGCAACGATGCTTCCGACACTTATTTCCTTGTGTCCAAAAACGGATCATCCGAATTGTTGAGAATGAAAAATCAATTTCAACCTGTTTCTGAATTTTACAAATAAAGGAGGGTTTAAATGCCTACGATTCAGAAAATTAACGGTTCGATTTTTAAGGTCGTCTACGGCAATCCTGCAAATCCTGTTGATGTGACCTCACCATACGAAGAATCATATCTTAATTTTAAATGCGAAGAGATAAACGGAAAATTGCAGGTGATCGATGCTGGTAAAACGATCATATCCGAAAAAGACTCGAAGGTCGATGGCGGCATTTTCTCCGTGACCTTTTCATATGAAAATGCGCATTTCTTTGGTTTCGGAGAAAAGATGGGCTACCTTGACAAACGTGGTAAGCACTTTAAAATGCAAAACATGGATAACCCCCTCCATACGCCGGATCTTGATCCGATGTACATATCAATACCGTTTTTTATTGCGGTTTCACCTAAAAAACCGGCAGTGGGGATATTCGCAAATTCCACATCTTACACTTTTTTCAGAATGGGAAATGATTTCGATGTATCCGCCAAAGACGACGGCATTGAACTTTACTTCATTTACGGTCCCAAAGTGCAGGATGTCGTCAGCAAATTCGCACAACTTGTGGGGAAGATGGAAATGCCTCCCGCATGGTCAATTGGCTATCAACAATCAAGATGGAGTTATTCCACCGCTTCGGAAGCGTTGGATATCGCCAAAAAATTAAGATCGGACGATATTCCGTGTGACGTTATATATCTTGACATAGATTACATGGACGGATACAGGGTTTTCACATGGGGAAAACACTTCGGAGATCCGAAGGGATTTTCTGAAGAGATGAAAAAATTGGGATTTAAGATCGTCACCATAATCGATCCCGGTGTGAAAACAGATGAAAATTACGAAATTTACAAATCAGGAAAATCGTTAGATGCTTTTGTCAAAGATCGAAATGGAAGAGATTTCACAGGCTATGTCTGGCCCGGAAGGTGCAATTTCCCGGATTTTCTGAGATCGGACGTAAGAGAATGGTGGGCAAAATCACATAAATCTTTATTTGAAAACGGTGTCGACGGTGTATGGAACGATATGAACGAGCCGTCGATAGTTTGGACTGATTCAAAAACATCCAAAATCTTTGAACTGATGCGAAAGGGAGAGATCGATTTTCAAGTCTTGGGTCAGGCGAAAGGATTTTTTACGCAGGAAGATTTTGGAGACGAAATAGTTCACAAAGACGACAAAGGCAACGTTTGGCCGCATTTCAAAGTGAGAAATATTTACGCCCACCTCGAAGCGATGGCGACAAAACGGGCTTTTGAGATGTACAAACCAAATAAAAGGCCTTTCATTTTGACAAGGGCGGGATTTGCGGGAATTCAAAAATACGCTGCCGTATGGACGGGAGACAATTCAAGTTGGTGGGAACATCTTGAAATTGAAATGCCTATTTCTATGGGACTCGGAATGAGCGGAGTTGCTTTTACGGGCACGGATGTGGGCGGTTTCGGAGGGGACGCAGACGGAGAATTACTTGCCAGATGGACTGAAATGGGCGCTTTTTTCCCGTTTTTCAGAAATCACAGCGCCATTGGCACATCCCGTCAGGAACCGTGGGCCTTTGGCAAAAAGATCGAAGACACGATCAGAAAATATATAAAATTTAGGTACGCGCTTTTCCCGTACATATACACGGCATTTTATTTTTCTCACAAAGATGGGATACCCGTTATGCGTCCGCTTTTGTTTCTCGATCAAGACAACGAGAATCTCTACTCGATAAACGACGAATTCCTCTTCGGAGATTCGATTCTTGTCGCACCCATAACAAGACCGAATGCAACGTGGAGAATGGTTTACATTCCGAAGGGAAAATGGATAGATATGAGAAATGGCAACCTTTACGAAGAAAATCACGTTTACAAAATCGATGCTCCGCTTGATGAAATTCCAATCTTCGTAAAAGAAAATTCCATGATCTTTAAGACCGATCCCGCGAATTACATCCTTGAGAAAGAAAAGATGAACCTTTACGTAGACATTTACGGTCAGGAAGGCGTTGGCTACCTTTACGAAGATGACGGTGAAACGCTGAATTACAAACTTGGAAAGTACAATCTTTACGAATTTGCCGTCGGCGCGTTGAGTCGAGGATACACGATCGGAATAAAGGCCTTAAATCATGGATACACGGGAAAATATAAAAAGGTCCGGATGAACTTTTCGAATGCCCCCAGACAAATCATGGAAATCACCCTCAACGGTAAAAAAACAGAATCGCATTTCGACGGCAAAACTCTGAAAGTTGAATTTGAAATGGAAGATGTGATTTGAATGTACATAGGCGCTCATATGACAAGTCCGCTTTCGACGATACCCGACAGAACCGTTAAAACAGGCGGAAACACGTTTCAGATCTTCTCTCACAGTCCGAGGATGTGGAGCGTAAACGTAAAATCGAATGACTCCGAACGCGATGCTTTCATAGCGGGGATGAAAAGACAAAACATAAAAGGCGACAAAGTGATGATTCACGCGAGTTATCTCATAAACCTTGCGAGCCCTAACCCTGAAGTGCTTGAAAAATCCATAGAACTCATGAAAAAAGAACTCGAACTTGCGAGTTTGCTCAAGATCAAATACCTCAACGTCCATCCCGGCAGTGGCCTTGGAGAATCGGAAGAAAACGCAATTCAAAGAATTGGCCATTCAATAGCGACTATCATGGAAGACAGTTCAAAGGGTGTTGTGTTGTTGCTCGAAATAGTTTCTCCGAAAGGAGGAAACATCGGACACAACTTTCGCCAACTCAAAAAAATTGCCGATCTAAGCGGGTATAATCTCTATTTCACATACGATACGTGTCATGGCTTTGACGCCGGATACGATATAACATCAAAAGACGGAATGAAAAAACTCATGGACGAAATCGACGAAACGATTGGCAGAGATCACCTTGTCATGTGCCATTTGAACGATTCAATGTACCCGCTTGGCATGCATAAAGACAGACACGAAAGAATCGGCAAAGGCTTTATAGGCGTAAAAGGATTTGAAACGTTCTTTTCGGAGGCGTTTTTCAGAACAATTCCCATGATCCTCGAAACGCCCGGAGGCGATCGAGAACACGAAGAAGACATAAAAGTTGTGAAAGAAATAGTAAAGAACGGCACGTAGCGGGTAGCACGTGGAAAAATCAAACTGGAGGCGGAGAGCATGATGCCGAGAGGTGGCCTCCGCAGCAACGCGAGGACCAGACACCGAAGGGCGAATGCTGGAGCCGAAGTGCAAAAGTGGCGCATGGCATATAGAAAGAACAAGTGACGAGTGATCAGTGAGGAGAGAGCAGCGCGTAGCGGGTGGCGGGTAGCTTGTGGCAAAAACAAAACGATAGTAAATTTAAAAGGTGTGCAAATCAGAGTGATAAGGCTTTATGTTTCATGGCTTTTTTGTGCCAGTAGATCACAGATTTAACTGCCTTTTCACTTCTTCATTCGAAACAATATTCACGCCATTTAAGGCATCTTTAGCGTCTTTGAAAAAATTCGGATCTTTGTTCAGTTCACGCTCGATTATCAGTTCTTCATATTCTTCCCAAAGTCTTTTGATTTCATCATCCGAAAGATTGTCAATCGAATCTTTGAGCTTTTTTCTTAAATTTTTTGTATTTTGCACAGATAACACCTCTTTCGTACCAAATTGATCGTTATCGACACTACTTCAATTATAACAGAAATATCCATCTACACATATTTTGGTCTGATCGTGTCATCCACTATTTCTAACTTGATCAGAGTGCGGAATTACACTTCCTGTTATCCCGCACTCTTTGTCATCTTGACCATTTGATAAATTGATCATTTGTGGACATTTGTGATAAAATGTTTTAGAGGTGATGTAAATGAAAACCGTTACGGTCAGAGATATAAGAAATAGATTTGATGACGTCTTGAAAGAAAAGGAAGAAGTCGTGATTCTGAAAAGAGGTGTTCCTGTGGCTACTATGAAGCCGTTTGATAATGTTGATCTAATGAAGTACTATCTTGAAAGAGCTCAGGAAGCATCAAAAGAGGCGGGCTTAACGGAAGAAGAAGGTTTATCTCTCTTGAAGGAAGTAAGAGAAGAATTAAGAAATGAAAATCGTCATTGACACAAATATCGTTGTTTCTGCCGCTTTAGGATCTGAAACATGTGAAAAAGCCATTATCAAATCTTTTGTTGAAGATGATACAGTTATAGAGCCTAAAATAATCTCTTTAGAACTTTCCAAATTTATCGAAAAAATTCAATCCAAAAAGTACGATGCAGAAAAAATTAAGAAAATAGATGACTTTTTCAAATTTTTTCTCAGCATGGTAAAAATTGAAGATCCTCAGAACATATTAAAAATTAGCCCGCATGTACCGGATAATTTCTTTCTTTCTCTTGCATATGAAAAGAAAGCGTTGTTTCTAAGTGGGGATAAACTTGCACTGGAAAGTGGAAAAATTGCAGATATAGATGTAATGTCGGCTGGTGAATGGATTAAATTCAAAATACCGTCATCCCGCACTTGATGCGGGATCGCACTGAAACCTTTAAGGAAATTTCCAAATCTGGCATAATCCGGCCAAATAAAAGAACGGGAGGCGATCTTTGACGATCTCCTCCGCTTATCTTCGATTATCTTCAAATTACTTTAAATATCTTCGCTTTTCTCTCTAATGTCTAATCCCTAATCTCTTTTCTACGTGCTACACGCCACCTGCTACGTGCCATAGGCTATACGCCATATGCCATTTGCTGCCATATGCTATTTAATGCTCACCAGTACCTGACAACGACACCTGTTGCTACTGGGCTGGTATTTTTAGTTGCGGCGACGATGTTTTTAGCAGTACTAAACCCTGCCACACCCTTCCAAACTTTGTAAACTGTTAATGCGTCAAATGGAAGGTTATAATTAACCGCAAAATAAACTTGTTGAGATTTTATAGCAGTTCCAGTGTTAGTTGTGTATGGACCATTTGGAGTTTTACTTACATAAATTGTATAATCTAGGACATTTCCACCAGAAACCGAAGTCGCGAGAGTAGTAACTTTTGGTATTACATGTTCTGAATATGCGTACTGCTGCACCTGTGTCACCAAAGACTGTAAATTTTCTGCTATTCTTGTCGCGTTCGCGTGCTGAATCGCACTCAAAGCCACAGGAACAAGCGCGCCCATCAAAGCGGCGATAACGGCCATAACTATCAAAAGTTCTATAAGCGTGAAACCTTCTCTTTTCTTCCTCATGAACATGTTCTTTCCCTCCCTTTCACACTAAAAAACTCAATATACAAACAATATTTGTCGAAAGTATACCATACTTCTGTAAATTATCAACGACTTTAAGAAAACTGATTTGTAAATAACTTATGAACCAATGTTAAGCGTTTCTTAAGACTGCAAATAGATATTCCAACTTCATCCTCGAGGCGATCTAAAAATCTGCTATTCGGTCATTCCTTACGATCCGCTACGAGCCACACACTATGCACCATTCGCTATGTGCTGTTTCAATTATCAATTTCTTTAATATCCGCCCTGTACGAGTACGCTATCAACTCTTTTGACATTCCCAACTATTATCTCATACTTTATCGGTCTTACAGTTATACTCGCCTGTGTAATTGTCGGGTAAACAGTTATTTTGACAAGCCTCATATATGAAGTGGCTCCCTTCGTTGTGCCAAAAAATTGAGCATTTATGACAGGTGTCGATGTTTCAAGAACCGTGGCTGACGAAGAAATACCCTGTCTGAGTATGTATTGTGAAACATAACTTTCAAAGTTATTCAGTCGCGACATTGAAACGGCAAAATCACTTTGGGCTATGGTCATCGATGTGATCGACCAGATCATAAGCACACCGAAAAAAACTATCAAAATGGCAAGAATCGCATCTATTAGAATCGATCCGTCTCGCATGATCTCACCTCAGATTTATGCTTGTTACGGCCGACGTGTAATCGAACTTCGTTTTTCCTTTTGAAAGGACAAATTTATACTTGACAGATCCATTTTGTGGCTGGTAAAAAACCAAAGACGCAACGTCAGATGCTATTTCAACCGTTTGAATTTTAGTCGGGGTAATTTGATTTGCAACCTTTAAAACAATCGATGATCCTTGCATAGTCATCGTTGCAATTTGTGTGTAGGGCGAATAATATATACCGTTCATTCCGAATGGAACCTGAACTTGATATGAGATCCATTTGCCTTTTGGATCCACATTTATCGACGATATCGACGGCCCCATCTTTATAAGTTGCGCCTGAATTCTTTGATTTATAACCAGTGATCTCTGTGCAAGATTTACCTCGTTAAGGGCCTGCGGGCCAAGAATTGTAAATTGATCCATCATGAAAATTATCATACCCAGCGCTATGAGCCCGACGGCCATCGAGACAAGCAATTCTATAAGCGTAAATCCATTCTTCACGTCGATCACCTAAAAGGTAGTTCTAACGGCAAGCAGTAACGCTTTGCCCTGTGCCGATGGTGTTCCATACATATTAGACGGCATTCCAGAAAGATTTCGCCAATCGAAGGCATAATATTTGTAAAAGCCACTTGTGATTATAGTATTTCCATTTAAATTTAAATAATGATAGACGTCTCCAAAGTAATGATTTAACCAGTCTGACACCCAAGA
This sequence comes from bacterium, assembly GCA_021800445.1. Lineage (GTDB taxonomy): Bacteria > Thermotogota > Thermotogae > Mesoaciditogales > Mesoaciditogaceae > Athalassotoga. The sequence goes on from JAJYYZ010000004.1 coordinate 62,864, forward strand.
AGAGCCGTTCCAGTTAGATGAAGAAATATATCCATTACTCATAAGATCGGTTGCCAATTGTTCGAGTGCGCTTATGGCATTTTGATTGTTACCACTTTCTATTGCATTGATAACGTTGTTATAATCATTTGAAAGCCAAGATGGTACTTTACTCCATTTGATGTTTCCAAACCAATTAAAATAACTTTTTGGTAAATGGTTATAACCCCAATCATAGAAGTCATATTCAAATGCATATGCGATTTCATAAGGCATACTTTGTATACTGCTTTGGAAAGTACCTACCGGTCCTCTTTTATATTGCATCAAAGAACCATATAAAAACAATTGACCCATTGGATTAGAATTATCCCAATTTTTATAAGAAAAACTCCCCTTAAATGCGTAAATGCTTGCCATTAGTTTTGTATTTGAAACAGCATTACTTGTCAAAGTAACGTTATTATTTGCAACTATGTTCAGCGCATCAGTACAAGTTGAATTTCTTAGCTGTGTTACCATTGATGTCGACACTGGAGAAGAAAGCCAATTTGAATTGCTTTTATCGAAAAGTGTATTTGCGTCTTCATATACTATATTAGATTGTATGTAAGCACTTTTAGTGGTGTATAAGGTATATTTTCCGGCAACTATCGCATCGTTAGTTCCATTCGAGTTTTTGTCACCGCTTATGTAAAGATTCGAACTTGTTTTTATAACTCCGTTAAAATTAAAATTGAATGTACTTGAATTTTGTAAACCAAGAATTTTTGCGGCAGTTTCACCATTTACCACAATTTGAGATGTTCCGGGGACAGAAGAACCATCTGTCGGATTCACCATAAAAAGATGATGCCATGATTGACCATTACTGTCTTTGTAATAAACACTCATTGTCTTTGAATTACCGTTTGCGCTGAAAACAATCTTTATATCCGGAATGCTACTGAACCCTGCACTTGTCCAGTTGAACTTTGAAAGATCAAATCCGATTGGAGTGGGAGTGATTCCGGCGGTTGCAACATAAGACGGAGACACAACTTCAGAATTTATTTGAGATGAATATTGATTCGCTATCATTGACATATTCATCGATGCAATATCGGCTGGTGTAAGAATCGCATTACCGCTTAAAAATTGTGGGTTTCCAGAAACGATGTTATATTCTGCCGCCTGAACAAAACCATCAAAAACAGGGTTACCTTGTATATTTATAACGTCATTCGATCTTACAGGACCATCCAATGAATCCTGTGAAATAAAGTATATGTTAGATGGCTCCACCTGCGTGAAATAAACATATCTGTTCAACCCGTTCGCGACGACAAAGCCACTCGCGTAAGCGACTGACCCTCCCACCTTTGATCTCGCAACGACGAAATATTTAGAATTGTTTATGTATCCTCCAACCTTCGTTTGTATTATCACAATATCGGGTGTGGCAGAAAAAATCTCGGTTGCATGAAGTGTCTGAATAAATTTTTGAACCGCGGGGATCTTATTAATGTACAAAACATTACTATTAGTTGCAAGTGTCGAAAGCGCAACCTTCCATCCCACGCCGTCCGTCGATGAATAGATTGCACTGAAGAAATTGTTTTGAGAACTCGATTGTAGCCATGGAATAGAGGAAAATGAAGCCACCCCGGGTTGCCCAGCATTAAAGTTAAGGTTAAATCCGCCTATTGTGTTGGCATAGCGAGCAATAAAAGAGGTCCCCATCTGCAAGCCATTTATCGCATTGTTTGAGGCCATCACGAGTTTTTCTTGAGATACGCGAAGCGTAGACGTGCTCGAAACAAAACTAACTATCGCCGCCACAAAGATCGCGACAACTATTAAGAGTATTAAAGCCGCTTCAAGCACATACCCCTTTCTCATAGCGATCACCTATTGGTATTCTATCAAAAGCCTGTGTACATAAAGTTAAATATTCTGTAAATAAAAGTTAAATGCTTGGCATTATTTTTTACGAACAAATGGTGATGGGTGATCGGCGAAATGGCACATGGCAAGGAAGAGACATTAGGAATTGGGGATTAGAGGAAAAAAGCAGCACATGGCGAATAGCCTATGGCAAAAACAAAATAACAATGCGTAGCCAAGCAAGGAATGACAAAAAGATCACATAAACCCGATTAACCACAAAGGTATAACATTTTTGTACGGCAGATCAATGTCATCTCTTATCACGTAGTCGGCTTTTTTGACTTTCTTAGATCGACCACCGACTTCAACAGTTAGTTCGTTGATGATGAAATCGCCATTTCTTTCATCTTTGCATGCGAAAACAGATTTTCCGTTATCTGAAAATGCTTCGACAATGTAAGATTCCCTTCTTGTTCCCATGTCACCGTTTAGCACGGAATAAATTGAAGGATCGGCAAAAAAAATCTTTGCCCCTTTTGAAAAGGTTTTCGTATCTTTTGCATAACGGACTATTTTTATGAGCCCTGTCTCTTCCATAACGTTCAGCAATTGGTAGAGTTTGATCTTTCCTATTCCCCATTCGGTACACATTTTGTCGATATTCAAAGTTGGCACTTTAGATATTGCAAGAAAGCCTATTACCGCATTCATGAGTCTGAAATGGATATCAGAGATTTGCGGAACAAAAAAAGGGATATCCGAATGAATTGTCTTTTCTATTATGTTTTCGATCTGTTCTTTGTAATCCCATTCAAGAAAGATAGGTCTAAGTCCTTCTTTCAAAAAATTTCTAAAATTTGCAAGTACGTTTGTAGATTCCATAATCTTTTTCATGTTAAACTCATTTGGATCGAATGGATCTATTTTAGGAAGTAATATGCCTTCTTTCAGTGCAATGTATTCTCGAAAAGACATGAGAGGAATTTGAATTTTCGAAAATCTTCTTGAAAGGTCTCCTATGCCGCTTCTCAATATCATACTGTTGCTATCGGTAGCAATTATAATTTTATCCGAGAAGTCATCGTAAAGGCTTTTAAGATTGATGCTCCAATCTTTTGCGTAGTGCACTTCATCGATTGCTATTCCTTCGTATCCTGCCATGAAAACCGTATTTCCAATTTCATACAAATTGGACGTTGATGTCAAAGGATTATCCGCTGAAAGGTAAAATATCTTTTTATCTTTGATCTTGCTGAGCATAAAGGTGGTTTTACCAACGCCTCTTGATCCAAGAATCATAACGGCACGGTTTTTGAACTCTACTTTTTCGAAAAAAGGTCTTAGAATCTGTGGTAACCGTTGTATTTTCCTCATTTTGTTGAGTTCCAACGTTTCTATTATAGATTCAGAAATCATTTTTTCTGCCTCCACAGTTCTACGCTAAAACTATTTTACCATAAAATGGTTCTGCCAAAGAACGAAGGCGATTCCTTGTCAAGCAAGGAATGACGGACGGAGGCGGAGAGCATGATGCTGGGAGGTGGCCGACGCACAAATGGCACATGGCGCATGGCATATGGCATATGGCGCATGTATAGCACATGGCGTATGGCATATAGCGATAAAGAGGCATCAGACATTAGATCTTTTTTCTGAATAAGATGCAAAATTTAGCCCTTAACTGTTATAATATTGGTATAATATATTTAAATAGAAAAACGAGGAGGCAATGACGATGACGGAAATTACTAAATCGGTAATAGAGAGATATATGGAAGTACCGGTGAAGACAAATGACAGATTTAATCCGAGTTTGTGCGAGTTGTGGGAGATGTCCAAAGAGTATTCTGTTCCAAACAATTCAGGGTTGCCGCTCTTTTATCCCAAGGTTAAATCAAGAAGCGCAAAGTTCACAAAGAATTACGAGATGGACGATCCGGAAGCGCAAAAATATCTCAAAGATGTCCAGAATTTCATAATGAACAACGATATGATCAAAGTGGATGCGCGAATAGGCGAAGGATCCGAACTGACATTTCGATCAAGGCTATTCGTAAGCGCTAAATACCCGCAACTTGCCTACATGTTCAAGAAAAATCTTTTTGAGGTCAACGGAGAAGAAATAGAACAGGTAGATGTGATAACAATTCCTGAATATCCCGAGAGGAAGATTCTTGTTTTTCCAAAAGAAGGTCTTGAATTGATTCTTGGAAGCGATTATTACGGAGAGACAAAGATGGCCGCATTGAGGCTTGCCATGTACGTCGCGCGAGAAAAGCACGGTGCTCTTGGCTTGCATGCCGGCAGTAAGGCTTACAATCTTAAAATTGATTCTCAGATGAAGCACATCGGTGTTTTGATCTTCGGTTTAAGCGGAACGGGCAAAACGACGCTTGTCTGCGCCACTCACGACTTAAAAGCACCTGAGTCGATAGAGATAATTCAAGACGATATAAACTTCATAGATCAAAACCTTTTCGCGTGGGGGTCGGAAAAAAATTTCTACGTCAAAACCGAAGGCATAACCTCCCAACCGCTTTTGCTTAACGCTGCCAAGAATGTAGGATCCATCCTCGAAAATGTTTATGTCAATGAAAGAGGAGAGATAGATTTTGACAACTCTAACATAAGCACAAATGGGCGCGCGATAGTTGAAAGAGACAAGATACCTTTCAATTCTAAATCTTACAGGATGGGAAAGGTTGACGTGTTATTTTTTAACACACGCCGCGACGATCTTCCTCCAATTCTCAAAATTGACAGCATTGAAAAGGCAGCCGCTATTTTTGCGCTTGGAGAATCGACGATAACAAGCGCCGATGATCCTCAAAGAGCAGGCCAGCCGGTTAGAACCGTCGGGTTTAATCCGTTTATAATAAACAATCCCGCAAAAGAGGTAAACACCTTCAAAAGAGCACTTCAAGGAAAAACATTCAAAGCCTTCATAGTCAACACAGGATATATCGGAGGATGGAATGGACTTAAGATAAAGCCACAGGATACTTTCATGTTTGTGGAAAAGTCTCTCAAAGACGAAATAAAATTTGAGTACGATCCAGATGTCGGATTTGAAGTACCGAAAGAGGCAAAGGGCGTGGATATAAAGCGTTTTGATGTTCAAAACTTTTATTCACGTGATGAATACAAAGAAAAGATGAAAAATTTGAGGTTGGAAAGAATAGAATTCTTAAAAACGCTTAAAGGTCTTGACAAAGATATATTGGAAGCGATATGAGATACAGTAACAAGTGTTGACATAAGTTGAGATGGTGACATGCTCCCCCCCACTTATAGAAGTGGGGAGAGCTTTGTCAATAGTTTTGTGTAAACTTCATTTTTTATTCTGGTTGTACTGTAAGTACACGATATGAGTATTCGTGAATTCTTCGACTCCGTGTTTCCCGTCATCCCCTCCTATGCCCGATTTCCTCCATCCCGCATGAAATCCCTGTATTGCCTCCATGTTTTCTCTGTTTATGTAAGTTTCTCCAAATTTTAGCTCATTTGCGGCTCTCATGGCAGCATCTATGTTTTGCGTGTATATTGAAGAAGTCAATCCATATTCCGAATCATTTGCCATCTCTATTGCCTCGTCTAAATCTTTGAATTTTATTATTGGTAGGACTGGTCCGAAGATCTCTTTGTGAATTATTTCCATGTCCTGTTTGCAATTTACAAGTACTGTCGGTTTGTAGAAAAATCCTTTTTTTCTGTCTTCTGCCCTTCCTCCCGTGATCAACTTTGCACCTTGCTCGATTGCGTGCTCGACCATACTATCTACCGATTTCAAAGCGTTAGAATTTATCAAAGGCCCCATGTCAATTTCTTCTTTCGATGGATCACCATACATGGTCTTTTTCATGGTTTTCGTTATCTTTTCTACAAATTCTTCGGCTACCTTTTCATGCACATAAACACGTTCTGCGCAGTTACAAGCCTGACCGGTGTTTAATATACGGGATTCTTTAATTGCCCTTGCCGCCAAATCTATATCCGCATCATCCATGACAATTGCTGGCGCTTTTCCTCCGAGTTCGAGCGAAACTTTTGTTATATTTTTCGATGCCAGTTCCATTATCTTCGATCCGGTTTCGACCGATCCTGTAAAACTGACCATTCCAACCTTCGGATTCGAGGCAAGTTCATTTCCCACAACGGATCCCTTTCCGCTTACAACGTTAAAAACTCCTGCCGGTAGGCCTGTTTCAGCGACTATTTTTGCAAACTCAAACGCGTTGTTTGGCGTGTCGGAACTCGGCTTTATCACAACTGTGTTTCCTGTGATAAGCGCTGGGGCCATCTTTCTTGCTATCAAAAAGAATGGAAAGTTCCACGGTAAAATCCCAGCGACGACGCCTATGGGCATTCTGTAAAGCAGGATATTTTCGTTGGGTCTGTCACTTGGTATGATTTCACCTTCCAATCTTCTTGCCCATTCTGCCATATAATCGATGTAATCAGCCGTGAAGTTTATCACCTCGGCATGAGCCAAGGATTTTATTTTTCCTTGTTCCTCCACTATTGTCATTGCGAGCATATCAGCATTTTTGCGAACGCCGTCCGCTATTTTTCTTAAATACTTTGCGCGTTCTATCGCGGGCAATTTCGCCCATTTTTTCTGTGATTCGTACGCCGCATCGATGGCCTTTCGTGTGTCCTCGACAGTGCCTTCGGGACACTCTGATATCGTCTCTTCTGTCGATGGATTTATAACGTTGAAAAACTTCCCAGATGACGAATCGACAAACTTTCCGTTTATAAACAGCTGATAACGTTTCATGTAAATTTCCTCCTTTCATACAATTGTCCAAAACTCTCTGTCTTCAAGAGTGCACAAACAAGGTCTTTCATCTTTGGATTTTGCCACACATTTTGGGATTCAAAATCCTTGACATTCTCAATTCTTTAACGTGTTCATATTCTCCTCCAATCAAACTCTCTTGAAATTCGGATCTGTAAATATATCGAACGCATCATCGCTGTGTGACGAAAATTCGGAAATAACCGCTCCTGTTTTGCCGGCCTTAAACCAATGCAACGTATTTGGTGGGATAGTGTGTTGATCTCCTGGGTCTAAAATTATCTCGTGAAATGCCGTAAAGTACTCATTTGGTGGATCAACGTGTCGAATCGTTCTTTCTCCTTCGACAAAAAGATACACCCTCCCATATCTGCACCTGAAGGTCTCTTCTTTTCCGCTTTGTCCGTTACGATCCGGATGCTTGTGCTCCGGACATGTTTGATGTGGAAGCAATGCCATCTCTTTTGCGCAGTATCTGTCCGTGTTGACGTAAGTTACAATCTCAAGACCTATTTCGTCTATCTTTCCGAGATTGCCGTCCACGATCTCAAGATTTTCTTTTTCTGCCTCTGTAAGCACAACATTTGCTTTTTTGAAAAGCGCTAAAGCCTGATTCTTTACCCTTTCGAATTTCTCCTTATTTAACACGATGTCATCTCCTAAATTTCTAAATTTGAAGGTAATCTGTCCCATCCTTGTTTTATTCTCTCTTCTATCACTCTCATGTGTTTTACGCCGCTCGTCGAATCTACGGCCTCCGTGCAAAAGGCTCCAGTTGCGCACATGAAATCCATCGTCTCTTTTGGATTTGCGCCTTGTGCAAATTTCGAAAGAAATCCTGCAATAGAGGCATCTCCGGAGCCTGTCGTGCCGATTACATCGGTCTTAAAAGCCGGTGAAAGTATTTCTGTTTCCGACCATGCCTTTGTCTCGATCACACCGGCGAGTAAATCGTCTGGCTTTATCTTTCCGCTTCTTAGGTATGCACCATCTTCACCGAGTTTTATTACAGCTATCCTGAGACCGTATCCAAAAAGTTCATCTGTAAGATCGATCAAAAGTTTGTGAGTTAAATCGCTCCTTTTTTGTGTCATAAAGAGTATTTCATCTAAACTTGGAAGAAAGATATCGGTATGTGGAAGCACGTTGGATAAAAATCTTTTCCAGTCTATTCGACCGGATTCGTAATTCGGATCCGGCATGGTCATGTCCAAAGAGGTTACCATCTTTCTTTCGTGCGCATTTTTGAAGATTTTGACGAGTTCCGCTCCATCGTGATCGTAGATCCGCTTCATGACCGGCGGATATCCGAAATGAAAAATCCGTCCTTCAATCTCATCGAATGGAATGTTTTTTGCGCAAAAGGTATCGTTGACTCCCGGATAATGCAAAAATGCCCTATCAGCATTCGGAGGACTCAAAACAAGTGTGTAAGATGATCCGGCCTCGGTACTTTTCGATATGTATTTCGTTAAATCCTTACCGTCTCGGCTTATGACTTCGAGAGTTATCTTTCCGATGAGATCGTTGCCTATTTTGCCGATGAGAATGGGATCGAGTCCGAGACGTTTGAGATCGACGCCTGTATTAGGTACAGCACCGCCAGTCGAGAATATCATCTGACCTGTTACGATCAGATAACCGGGCTTTATGTCTTCGAACTTTCCGTTCCATTGGGGTATCAAATCAACGCAGGTGTGACCTGCGACAATTATCTTCGGCAATGCGATCAACTCACTTTATCTTAAATGTTTTTATTTCATAAGGCTCAAATGTGGCATTAAATGTTCCATCCTTTATTTTCACGGTTTTGCCAATTGATTGCTCTAACAGATTTACCTCTGCAACTTCTTCGGATGGAAGATACAATTTCACGCTAACCGTTGTCTTTATTCCGTTGACTTCATACATTCTTAAAATCATTGAATCATCATCTTCTGCTTTCTTTATCGATGAAATGATTATGTTGTCCTGCGAAATAGAAATTCCTTCGAATTTATCTTCTAATTGTCCGCCATGAGGATCGTCATAAATTGAACCAAGATCGTTGTTGAATTCATATCCCAATTTCATAAAATCAGAAATCTTTGATCTTTCATCATGGGGATAAATTGCGAATTTGATCTCATGATTTCCGATTTCGGGAAACGGATCAGGATTGTACGAACTCCTTATCAAAGACATTCTCAAAGTATCATCTTCGTGATCAAATCCATATTTGTTATCGTTAACAAGGCAAAAACCTATTTTGCCCTTGTCTGCCATCCCTGTTATATCTGCCCATTTTTGTGCCGGAACGTCTTCACCTTTGACAGTCAAAGATGACATGTTGAATTGTGATTTGCTTAAAGATGCCACACTTACATTTTCATTTCTTTTTATACTGCCAAATGGAATTTCATAAGTCACTTCTGTCTTATCGGCGTTTATTGGGAAAGCAACCTTTAAAAGAGGAATTCCACGATCTTTGTCACCGGCTTCGACCCATTTTATGCTCATTCTGAAATCAACTTTTGGAATTCCATCGTACAAGATTATATCCATCGTTATTTCAGAATTCTTGTATTTTCTGAATGTCCTTACCGATACTTTGACGGGCCCATTTTCGATGACTTCAACTTTTGATCCGGTGATGTCTTCCGTATTCATTATCTGTCCTATAACCCACGCCGACATATCGTTGGGTGCTTCATGTAAAATCTGTAACAAGCCAAGCGCTTTACCGTCAGGCACATATTCAATATTGTTCCTTTTATCTGTAAGGCTTGTTATTGCACCGCACGATGATTCTATTTTCACTTTAAGATATGCATTTTCTATGATCTTCTCATTTACACCATCAAAAGAAAGTGTGACTCCGTCCAAAAAGACGGGCAAATCAACTTTTTTGAGATAATAGTTCCTATATCCCCATGCCGGAACATCTTTGGCAACGAAGGAAAATTCATAGAAATTCAGTCCAAAATTGTCTTTTTTTAGATGATACTGAACAGGAACTTTGTCTCCGGAATTGTTGATGAGCACAAATTCTGAACTTTTGGTATTCTTTTCGTAAACGTCTACGAATTTATCATAAACATTCACATTAACCACACCGGTTCTTCTCCAGCCAAGAGAGTTGAAAACGGTAACAGATATATCTCCTTTATCTTTTGAATTTATCTCATTTGCAATCGTCTTAAATGCATTTTCTTTTATGATATTCGTATTTGCCATCGTAATCTGATACAATCCCTGAGAATATTGATAAGTTTCATGGACTCCGGATCCAGGTAATATATCGTGAAATTGATTGAATAAAGTGTTCAACCAGCTTTGGTAAAGTTGATCTGCAGGATATTTTTGTGAAATCATTTTGTTTGTCAAAAGCGCATAAGACTCACTTTGGCCTAAAGCATTTTCTGCATATCGATTTGCCCGTTTTATGTTGCTCTGTGATGTGTAACAGCCTCTGAAGGTGAAGTTGAGTTCTTCATTTACAACTGGCAATTTGTCGCCGAATTTTTCGGCAATGGAAAAATATTCATCCGTTGTGCTGAATTTTATCTTTGGAAAGATTGGCCATCTTTGCATTTCTTTTATCATCTCTATATCACGTCTCGTAGGCCCTCCACCGTGATCTCCGACACCATAGACTATCATGTAATCTTTCATACCCGTTTCTTTGTAATGCACGATGACTTCAATTGTATCTTCTGGCTTGGGTGGCCACATATACCAAAACTTTTCATCGTTCCATGCCAGTACCTTTGATCCATCTGGCGCCTGCCACCAGAATAACCTGTATCCCTTTCCGGCTCTGCAAAAGTAATATCTTTTGATTCCTGCTTTCTTCAATATCTGAGGATATGTCCATGCATGCCCAAATGTGTCCGGCTCCCAGTCTATCTTTATTGCATCGTAAGGAATGCCAAATTTATCTTTGAAATATCTTTTCGAGTAAAGAATTTGTCTGACAAGCGCTTCTCCGGAAGCCATATTTTTGTCTCCCTCAACCCATGTGTTGGCGGTTACTTCCCATTGACCGTTTTTAGCCTTTTCTTGAATTGACTTGAAAGTTTCCGGAGAATAATCTTCCATTGCCTTGTACACCGAAGTTTGGCTTTGCGAAAATCTGAATTCCGGATGCTCATCCATGAGTTTGTTAACGGTCGTGAATGTCTTATAACACACGTCCACCGTTTCTTGCCATGGCCAGAGCCAATTCATGTCTATGTGAGCGTGACCGATGTAATGTATGGTAAATTCTTTGGCAAATTTTGAAATAGGCTCTAATGACTTTTCCGCAGATTCCATTTCATTCCAAGAAATTTCATGACTTAAGAATTTTTGGAAAGAAATTTCTGCGTTGTTTAGAAGATTCGTCCATTCTTCAGAGTGATCCGGATATACTTCAAGCAAACTTTTTGAGAATTTTATCTCGCTTGAACAGCGCAGTGCAAATTTTTCGATATTTCTGTCATTTGTCGACATACAAAAACCTCCATTCAAATTTTTTCGTGAATAAATGCCTTTAAACTCGTTGTTATCTTTTGGTTGGGAAGCATTTTCAATGCCGAGCCATTTTTAATGGTCGTTGTTAGGCCAGACGATGGGTAACTCGTCCATGGTTCAAGAGCAAGGGTATAAATTCTTCCATACCATGGATAACCATAACTTCCTTTGCTAACCTGCCACATCCATAGATATTTGAAAAGTTCTTTGTCCCATTCCATGCCAAAACCTATACCTTTTGTTTTGTTGTAAAGTTCGTACCAGGCTTTATCTTTAAAATCAGTCAGATACAACATATCCGCAGTATTCGCGGTTTCCGGTTGAATAATACTTAAATCTATGATTTTGCCTTTTAAACTTTTTACCCTCGGCCAATTATGAATTGTGGAAGGTTTAAGTCTCTGGTTATCAAAATCAATTTTATCGTTGACGATCACCCGCTTTGCGGATGTTTTTATTATGCAATCTTTTGAGAGAAACGGTGTACCTATAGCAGGATGATGGCCCCACATGAGATTCATCTCTTCATTCGCTTCATTTACGAGAGTTTCATTGATATAAAGGGTCGGATCGTTTGTTTTTAAGGTAAGTGTTTTCTCGATATAAAAAGATGTACGAATCGCTTCGGTGTAGAATTTTATACTTATCATTTCTGGAGTATCTTCCTCTATCATATATCTCCATGGTATATTTGAAATTTCTCCGTGTTGTCCAATCAAAGCACCTTTGTATTCACACGCGGATCCTCCGTTGGGTAGTATCTCCTGCCAACCACCTTCATATCTATCAAAAAATGTCACATTTTCGTTTCCGGTGGTGGGAATAAATGTGGAGTTTTTTAATCCGAAAGGACTTCTCCACATGAAATCGATATCCAGTGGTTTATAGAGAAATTCATATATATCTGTTCCTTTATCAACCAGAATGGTAATTCTCAGTTTTTCGTTTTCTATAACAAGTGATTTTAATCCTTTAATTGCTATATCTTCGGTTATCCTGCATCCATAATTTCTGTTATTTGTCATAAATAGGCCTCTTTTTTAATTAACTCTTTTTAGTCTTATCATTACAACCATTGCGTGTTTTCCATCTTCATTGATATATTCGTGTTTTCCAAATCCGGCTGGGATAACGCAAGCTTGCAATCTTTCTATGGTTGTTTGATATTTAGGCTCAGAAACAGAACGAATTGTCACCGATGTGCCTTCCGTTAACACAACTATCATCATATATTTTCCTTCTGTATCATTCTCTGCGGTTTTCTCAAAAAATAATCTTTCAATATGAAATGGCATTTCCGGTAAGGTTGTATACCTGTCTTTCCTGTATTTACCATTTCCCTCTACAACAATTGGTCTTGCTCTATGATAATCTCTAACCCTTGCTTCTCTAATCCATTTATTGTTGTTGAAAGAATGTTCTAAGTGCATCTTCATTGGCTTACCAGTCATTGTCTTTGTTTTGTCATCCCATGTATTACGAGCGTAATCGAAGGTAAAAAATGAATATTCTGTACCAACGACACTTGGTCCTGTATCCATTTCCAAAATCATTTGATTGCCGCCATGTCCGTGACTCGTACCAGGTGGTATCAGAAACAAATCACCTACGTTGGTATCCCAGCGCTTTATAAAATCCCGCCAATTTGGAATTTTTTCCATGTTATTGGATTCACGGCATAACCTTTCCCATTCTTCTAAATCCGCATCATCACGGTAGCCCATCCATGTTGTCGCTCCTTTGTAAGCCTCGACGATATAATATGTTTCGTATCTACCTAACGGCTCGTTAAAATGTCTTTTGACATAATCAGTCGATGGATGATCATGTATAGGCATACTTGTTCTTTCATATGGCATTTCCGTTTCAAAATAGCCATCATCTAACCAAACTTGCAAAGGAAACAAATCTGGATAAGTTTTATGGACGTATTCCCCCACTAATTGCATGGGTCTTTGCATAATGTTTTGCGAAGGAATATTTACAGTTTTATTTAATCCCTTTATAGATATTCGTACACTTAGTTCAATCCCCGCCAATTCATTCCATGCGTTGCATTCAAGTCCTGGTACATTCCACAAGTCCTTGTACCGGTAAGCTCCCCAAGGCCCCGGTTGTAATATTTTTACTTGTTTGATAGGCCTTTTAACCAGTTCGTCGATCATTTGATTGTATGCATTTACAGGGAGCATTTTTAAATTTTCAGATTCGGTTGCATCTATGTAGTAATTCATCTTTTTGAAAACATTCTTTTTGTTTCCATATAGAAGATAAAAATCGTTATAATGATATTTTTTCCAGTAATAATCCTTTTTAGGTTCTTTATAGCCAAAAGGAATAAGGGCACCATCCCACATCTGCCATAGCATGAGCTGCATAGTAAAATCTGCGTAAAAAATCAAATCATATTCGTTTGATAACATATTTGTCGCAGCGCCGGGACCATATACGATTATTAAATCAGATTTATCGTTATGCTGTCGAATTGTGTTTTTCAATTCGTTAATTTTTCCTAAATCCATTATATCTTCTATTACACCGTTAGAATTAACCCACCCGAAAGAAGGATCCTCTGTCTCAAATTTTTTCTGATATGATTCTATAAAATCTATAGGTTTATATGTATCATAAATATTGATAAATTGAACTTTTTTATTCATGTTTTTAAATGATTCTTTAATCTTGTTCAAGAAAATATTCCAATTTACCCCATACCATCCATCTATCGCTATACATTTTGTCTCTTTAGATATGTTTGTCATCGCATTGAAAACATCTTTATTACCTATCGCAATTTCTTTTAGTTGAGCATCGGGTAATTCAACATAATTCTCGGCATTACCATAATATTCATAAAGTGGCATATAACACTACCTCCTCGTATAACAGATTTTGATCGTAATTAAATATGATCTTTTCTTTTTGGATCTAAATCAAACTCTTAATGTTCTAAATCGATATATTAGTTCAAGATTTAAAAATCATCTTTAATTTCAAAAAGCTGTATAAGGCAATAATTGATGCTATAACAGAAACCATAAAAACAAATCTATACGCATCAAAATTCCAGATCAAAAATTCAAAATGTATCCGTGAAAACAAAAGAAATAAAAAGCCAGAAATCATATTTCCTCCGAAAGCCGCCAAATTTGTTATGCTCGCATAGACAACAAAAGCCTCTGTCTTACCAAATGTGGGAACAATTTCCATAAGAAAATTAGAAGAAATTAAACCTGTTCCGGCTGTCCCTATTATTCCTAAAACTAATTGAAAAGGTATCATGTAGTATATATTTGGAACTGCTAAAATCCATCCTACATTTAGTATCGTTTGAATTATCAAAGTATATCTGAGAATTTTGAAATTTCCAAATTTATCACCCAATTTCCCGAATATAGGTTGAAATATCGCTACTGCTAATGATGAAACTACAGACAACAATCCAAGAATCGCATAGTCGTACTTAAATTTACTTATCATCATAACTGTCGCATATGGTCCAAAGATATTCATGGCAAAGATCCATATTGTGATTGAAATCATGTATTTTCTGTAATCCGTTGGCATTTTCAAAAGATCTGAGAAAATATGATAATTAATTAATTTTATGTTTGATAAAGGTTCATCATCCTGATGAATAAAAGTAAAAACATCTAATAAACCAAAAAATGAACCTATCAAAAAAACAAGTAAAAAAGCCCAGAATCCTTTTCCCCATAAATCAAGCAGCCATCCAGCCAACAAAGTCGATGCTGCAGCAACAATTTGAGTTATTAGATTCCTAAATCCAAAATATCTACCATAAATCTCCCGATCTACAATATCCGTCATCCATCTTGTCCAAACAGGGCCTGCCATTGATGATATGATTTGAAAAAAGAACAAGATGGTTAACGCAATCCATACTTTTAGTCCGCTGTTTATCAAAGACCCCAGAACGAGAACAAAAAATAAAGGCTTAAAAAGGGCAACCGAAATTATGATGAATTTCTTCTTGTTTGTAACATTACGACCTAAAATCGCTAAGAAAAAAGGTTGAATAACATTTGATAAAGGGCCTGATGCTCCGTACAAAGAGATAAGAAGCGGCCCCGCTCCGAGCCATATAAAAAGACCTGTAAGATAATTACCACCTGTAAAAGAACTCCAAACTGTGGAAACACAACCTTCTATTATCGATATCTTTCGGGCATGAGATTTTTGGGTTTCATTCAACATCTATATGTAGCCTGCTACTATTCTTTTACCCTGACAACTTGCACTCCTATATTCATCATGCTGCAATTTTGTATAGCCTCTCGAGGATTAACAATCTTTTTTGAGCAATAGATATGATAATTGAATTCATAAAATCCTCCTGTTGTGGCTTTAAAATTAGTTTCCCAAAAATTATTCATAAGCCACGAATAAAGTTGATCGTCGTTATGTTTAGCGCTATCTTCATTACATAACTCTATTTCATGCTTTTCCAATGTACCGAGATGTATTAAGGGCACATCCGGAGTTGATATGGCTAATCCTTTTTGTTTTGAAAGATATGCCAACCCATTTTGAACGCAATAAAAATCCATATTCGTCCCCGGTATTTGATCTATTCCCGGTCGCAAAATACAGCCTGTTTTTTCTATCCATAACGTTTGATCGGAAGATACTTTGAATGGTAAAGCAATGTAAAAATTTTCCGGTTCCCAAACATTTTCTTTGTTAATTCTTACTGAGATATCGAATCTTGGAATGTCTTTATAAGCGGTCATGATCAAGGCAAAATGCCTTGTTCCTTCAATTTCGTATTCAAATTTGACTTTCAAAAAAAGATCTCCCTTTGAAATCAAATCAACATTTACAAGCCTACCGGCATATCTTTTTGTATGAAAGTTGTTTCTGTTTCTCCCCATTCTTCTTCTTTCTTCCATCATATCGGTGATAACAGGCGTTATTTCATATATGGGAGTGAAAGCATTGTATTTTCTATCATCCCTTAAAAGTTCTGATCCATCTGATTTATCTATCCAGGATGTTATTCCTTCATTTATTTTGTATTCCAATTTAAAGAATGGAGTCTCAATTTCGGAAGGGCTGAACACAAGACTTTCATTGTCAAAGACTGATTTGAAATCCGAAATTCCTTCGGCACCGCTTTGGGGTATATTTTTGACTAAAGTAGTCGGTTTTTCTTTTTCTTTAGGCCTTACTCTTATTATCTTTTCTTCTCCGGCATTTAAAGACACGAGAACATCGATCTCAATCTCTCGCGCAACTTTTTCTATTTGAGACGGAAGTATTTTGTTACTTTGTTCTTCGATTACTTCTAAATTCTCAATTTTTTCCCAATAATTAATATGCAATTTCACGAAGTCATTTATTTCATGGTCAAAAGTATTTACTATTTTAAATGTTAAAGGCATATCTGGGCTTACAAGTACTTCTGATTTGTTTTTCATGATCTTATCAAAATTTCTATAGATCTTTTCATGAGCGTTTATCGCATAAGCGGATTTTCTCAGATCAATGATATTTGTCATGGTATCCCATGGTTCGGAAACAGAGGCTGAATATCCCCATGTATGTTCAGCGTACATCATCAAATCATCTGAAACTTCATCCATGAGTTTCTTGTCACCAAGATTGTCTTTAGGATCCAACGCTTTACAAATGAACCATTTCCTTTGAGCATCTCTGAAGAGTTTTACAATGCCGGGGGTTGACCCCATGCCATCTGCCCACCAGTCGGTCCAATCTCCTTTGTAAACTGGGATATCGATTTTTTGTGATCTCAATATTTTAAAAAATTCACTCAAAGTTACCATCTTTATACTTACGACATTTCCATTCTTATCATTCCATTTGTTTATGAATTCCGTTATCTTTCCATTCGGAGGTGCATTATCTGTCACAATACCAG
Source organism: bacterium (assembly GCA_021800445.1). Taxonomy (GTDB): domain Bacteria; phylum Thermotogota; class Thermotogae; order Mesoaciditogales; family Mesoaciditogaceae; genus Athalassotoga. The sequence continues at coordinate 79,909 of JAJYYZ010000004.1, forward strand.
ATACCATTACGGGAACAAAGTCATACGGATAATTCTCCGATTCTAATTGTTTTAAATACCCTAAAATTCTATTTTGAGTTCTCTCTTCAACTTCTATTTTGTCTTGTGAATTATATCCGTCATGAATCATATAACTGAATTCTTGACCTTCAACAAGACCAAGTTCGTTACCAAACATGTAATGCTCACCGATCCATACCAGTATTTTATTTCCACTTGGTCCTTCCCACCAGAATGGCCTTTGCTTTACTGCGGGAAACATACCATGATGCGTATGAATACATGAAAACAGATTTTCAACACCGTTTTCAAGTAAGGCATCAGCATATCCCCAACTGTATCCATTTATATCTGCAGTCATTGCAGAATCTAACCTTATTCCCAGAGATGTACCATATTCAAGTGCTTTTCTTATTTCGCTTTTCAATACATCAAAATCTATGAGTTCTGTTAGATTAAGATAATTTGCAGAGATTCCTATATCTCTCTTTTTCACGTAATATTCAAATTTTTCAACCAATTTTGAATCAGCATATTTTAAGAATTGTTCAACTCCCCAGAAACCTTCGCAGGTCCATTTGAATCCATTCCATTCTTTTTTCTCGCCTGAATAAATTTTATTCAATATCTCTACTGCTTGTTTTATAAAGTCAGCATGATATTCTTCAATTCTTTCTTGCCTGTCGGTATATCCGACATCCGTATGACTGTGATGGATCACATATAAATTCCATTTTTTCTCAAATTTATTCATAAACTTACCTGCTTTCTTTGCTTCTGTTGTGCTTCTTCTGTCAATATAACTCTATTACTTTGCTGTTCGTGTTATCAGCACTTTTATAAAAACTCTATTGATTCGACAATCCCTTTGTACTTTGCAATGTCAACATCGAAAATTTTTGATTAAAAACGCCGAATTTTTTTGCGCATTTTCATCGGTCAATTTTGCGCACTTTCATCAATTATTTTTGACGTATCCAATCTTATCATACCGCTT
>JAJYYZ010000036.1 GCA_021800445.1 bacterium
TGGTCAATGTCATCTATTTTATGATGATTAACCAGAAGCAATATGATCCAAGAGAAATAAGATAGTTAGTTCCATTCAATGAGTTTTCAAAGACCAAGCATTCAAAAAAATGCTAATTGATTGTTTTGCCTAAATTTACCCTCTTGACAAACTATACCGAAGACTTAAATTAGATGTTATAGCTAACCTTGAATCACATAATCATTTCCCTTATAAAAACGTCAAAGAACTCTTGCTTAAAATCTCTCCTGCCACTATTGACCGCTTTCTTGCCGGTGAAAAAAAGAAAATGAATATTAAAGGTCGTTCTCATACAAAGCCTAATTCTCTTCTCAAAGATAAGATACCAATAAAAACTTTTTCCGATTGGAATAATCTCGAGCCTGGCTTTACACAAGTCGACCTTGTCGGTCATGAAGGCGGTATCTCCTCGGGTGAGTTCCTTTTTACCCTAAATATGACAGATATTCAAACTCAATGGACAGAATCAATCGCTATAGAAAATAAATCCCAGCAAACGGTCTTAATCGCTATTAACAAAATTATAAAACGTTTCCCTTTCAAGATTAAAAGTATAAACTCGGATAATGGTTCCGAATTCATAAACGCACACCTTGTAAATTATTGTCAGAAAATGGGAATAACCTTTACACGCTCAAGACAGTACAAAAAGAATGACAATTGCTATATCGAACAGAAAAATAATTCTGTTGTCAGAGATGCTGTCGGATATTTAAGATATGACACAAAAGCAGAACTCGAACTTATTAATCAACTCTATACCTATCTTAGACTCTACGTCAATCACTTTAAGACCTCTTCAAAACTAATCGAGAAAATACGGAACGGATCCAAAGTAATAAAAAAGTACGATGCACCTCTGACCCCTTACCAAAGACTCATGAAGTATGATTTCGATAAAAAAGAAGAGTTCCGCATTGAACACGAAACTCTTGACGTGTATATTTATTTTTGATTCAACACTGATGTTATAATAAGACAAAAGAGCAATTCATCTTACCACTTATAGAAGTTGGGGAATTCTTGCTTAAAAGGGCGTTAAAATTAAAATTGAGGAGGGGAGTGTTGTGAAAAGATTAGTTTTGGTTTTTGTCTTTTTGGCCACATTGGGTATCTTGATCTTTGCGGATGCTTCCGTTCAGGATATCATAATAACTCCTACCCAGCCTTCCACGCTTACGATAAAAGTCTGGACAGATAGATCGGCAGGATCGACTTATTACCCCGGTGATAGCATACACGTGTACTTCAAAACTTCTCAGGATGCATACGTTACAATCTACGATTACACGACGTCTGGTCAACTGAAAGTTATTTTCCCAAATTTCTTCCAGCGCGACAATTTTGTCAGAGGTGGTGTTACTTACGTCATACCGAATCCTAATTACAATTACAATTTCACAATTGCAGGTCCCAACGGCAGAGAGATTATAGAAGCAATAGCCTCGACAAATCCAAATGTTTTGTCAAAACCATCTAACAGTGGCAACCAATTGTTTCAGGAGATACCAGAAGGACTGGGTTATCTTCAGAAATTGAAATTAGAAATAGTCGGAAAACCGGTAGCGGTGGATACGACATATTTTTACGTTGGATATGTGCCGAGCGTCGGTACAGTGCATTTTGACTCACAACCGCAAGGGGCAAAGCTTTATGTTGATGGAATGTACGAGGGTGTCACGCCTTTGGATCTTCAACTTGCCGAAGGAAGTCATTTGGGCGTCTTCTGGTACGGACAGATGAATGTTTCTAAAGTTTTTAACGTTGTTGCAAATACTTATCAGGTCGTCTCGGCCATAATCGCACAACCTCAGCAGCCATATCTTCAAAATCAAACTTTCACGATCAATTTCAACACCACGCCGTCCGGTGCGATGATCTTTGTGAACGGAAAAATGCTTGGAATTTCGTCATGTCGCATTGACTTGAGTTCCGGTGTTTACCAGATCACGATAGTCAAACCGGATTATTCAACGATAGTCACAGAAATAAACGTTAATTATTCTCAAACTTTCAATTTTTCACTTAAAAGGTTGAATTTTTAACTTTAATTTTTAAAAATAGAGGAGGAAGCGTATGAGAGATTATAAAGAGATATCAATATGGAAAGACGTTACTCAAGATCAATGGAACGACTGGCACTGGCAACTTGCAAACAGGATCATGGATGCGGAGAAACTGTCAATGGTTATTCCTCTCGACGATGATGAGAAAAGAGCCATAACGACGAGTTTGAAACATTTGAGAATGGCCATAACTCCGTATTACGCGTCTTTGATCGACATAAACAACCCAAAAGACCCCATAAGAAAACAGGCCATTCCAACGATGAATGAACTTTACAAAGCTCCAAATGAAAGCAAAGATCCGCTTTTTGAAGATGTCGATTCCCCGGTTTACGGTCTTACACACAGATATCCGGATCGTGTGCTTGCCCTTGTTACCGATCAATGTTCGATGTATTGCAGGCATTGCACAAGAAGAAGGAAGGCCGGAGAAACAGATATGCCTATGCCTCTTGACAAGATTGAAAAAATGGTCGAATATGTTGCGGATCATCATCAAATAAGGGATGTACTGCTTTCAGGTGGCGATCCGTTTACGCTTTCGGATGAAAGGTTAGAACTTATAATAAAAAAATTTAAAGCCATTCCGCATGTTGAAATCATAAGGGTCGGAACAAGAACTCCCGTCGTCATGCCGCAGAGGATCACATACGATCTCGTCGGAATGCTCAGAAAATATCATCCGATATGGATTAACGTGCATTTCAATCATCCAAACGAGATCACTCCAGATTCGGAACGCGCACTTGCAAAACTTGCCGATGCGGGAATTCCTCTCGGAAACCAGTCCGTTTTGCTTCGTGACGTCAACGATTGCCCTCAGGTTATGAAAAAACTCGTTCATTTGCTTGTCAAAAACAGGGTAAGACCCTATTACATCTATCAATGTGATCTTTCGGAAGGCCTTTCTCACTTTAGGACTACCGTTGCGCGTGGCATAGAAATAATAGAATACCTCAGAGGGCATACATCCGGTTTTGCGGTTCCAACCTACGTCATAGATGCACCCGGCGGCGGTGGCAAAATACCTGTCGAACCTCAATACCTCATATCTATGGGAGCGAGAAAGGTGGTTTTGAGAAATTACGAAGGAGGCATTTTTGTTTACGAAGAACCCGACGATTACAAACCATCGTGTAACGAAAATTACATAAGCAAAGACGAACAGAGTACGGTTGGAGTTTCAGGTTTGCTTGAGGAAAAGCATAAATTTTTGATTCCGTACGGAAACGAAAGGAGAAAACGCATCAACAATTGGAAGAAATCAAAGATAGAGAAAAAATCCTGAAAGCAGTTGAAAGATACAAAAAAGTGTCCGTCGTGGGGCTTGCCAAAAACGTTGGAAAGACAACGATAGTTAATTATTTGGCCGAAAATTTTCTGAATTCTTGCGTGATGACCATAGGCAGAGACGGTGAAGAAAAAGACGTACTTGATGGTGCTTCAAAACCTCAGGTGCGTATAAAAAGCGGCAATTTCGCAGTCATTTCGTCAAAGTATATTCCACGCGGTATTGAAATAGTTGAAACTTTTGATGTTCCATCCGGAAAAGTTGCCTTTGTCATGGCTAAAATTGACTCCGAGGTGCAAACGGTCAGAGTGGGGGGGATTGAATTCACAAACAATTTGTCAAATTATCTGCTTGAATTTTGCGATAAAATAATAATAGACGGTGCATTCGGAAGAACGGGGATGGCCTCTTACGCGGAGGCTGTTATCGTTGTCACAGGTGTCGCAGGCGATCTTTCAAAAAACATTTTAAAAATAAAGAAACTCTTATCACGAAAAGCGAACAGAGAGATCCAAGAAAAAATATTTGGAAATGAAAATTTCATCGTGCTTTCAGTTGAAGGCAATATTTCGATTTTAGATCCGGACGAAGAATTTCAAAAAGCCCTGGAAATGTCGAAAGATGCTGATTTCATTTATATTCCCAGGGTGATAGATGAATCCACTTTGTCTCGCATAAAATGCAGAGTTGTAGTGCCTTCGACCGATTTTGTACTGGCAGATAAGGTAAATTTCGAAGTTTTAAGGGAAACAAATGTCGTAGGTATCGGCGTTAACTCGTCATCGACGAAAAATGATGTGAATCCAAGAATTTTGATGGATGAACTGAAAAACATTTTCGATGATATAATTATCTTTGATGTGCTTTACGATCCATAAATCAGGGAGGTTTCGAAATGGAATTCACACTTGACAGAGAAGTGCTTTCATCGCATCTTGATTCGTTATCAAGGGCAGTTGCCGCAAGACCTATAAGACCTGTGCTTAACGGAATAAATTTTGATTTTAAAGACGGATTAACGATGACCGCAACGGATATGGAGTTCACAGTGAGATCGAGGATAGCCGATGTTTCCGGTGAAAAATCTTTTGTTGTGGATGCGAAAACGATAACGGAAATAGTAAAAAGTTTGCCCGATCGTGAAGTCAAATTTTCAATTGACGGTCAGAAATTAGACATTCTTTCTGGAAAAAGCAAATTCCAAATTTTTATCCAGGATAGTTCCGAGTTTCCGGAAGTAAGAATACCCACTGATGGCATACAATTCGATATGAAAAGAACGCAACTTTATTCAATGTTTGAAAGGGTTTCTTTTAGTGCCGCCAACGATGAGAATATGAAAAATCTCAACGGCGTTTATGTCGAGGTGGAAAGTGGAATTTCAAGATCAGTTGCCGTTGATGGCTTTCGTATGGCACTTTCGGAAGAGAAAATTGATGGAACATTCAACATCAATTTTTTACTTTCTTTAAGGGCTATAAAAGAGTTGTTGAGGGCACTGTCGTCCACGGAGATCGAAAAGATCAACCTTAAGTTTGAAAACAAACAAATTGCTTTCGATTTTGGTAACACGGTCTTTGTTTGCAAGATAGTTGACGCTGAATTTCCAAATTACAAACGGGTTATTCCGGAAGAATTTAAAACGAGGATAGTTGTCGACAGAAACATGCTTAGATCTGCTGTAAGACGTGTAAGCATTTTAACGAGAGCGGGATCGGAGACGATAAAGATAAGTTTAGAAGGAGAAAAGATGAAGATTTCATCCAGAAGTGCCGATCTTGGGGAAGCCGAGGAGACGATAGATGTTCAGGTTGAAGGAGAACCACTCGTCATAGCATTTAATCCGAATTTCATACTTGATGCTTTAAATCACATGGAAGAAGAAAAAATTCAGTTAAGTTTTGTCGATTCAAACAAACCACTTATGATTGACACGATAGATCTCAAAGGTTATTTTTTCATAATAATGCCGGTGAGATTATAATGAGGGCCGGAATAGGATATGATACCCATAGATTTGTTGATGGAACCAAATTAATTTTAGGTGGCGTTGAGATTCCTTACAATAAAATGCTTGAAGGACATAGCGATGCGGATGTCATATCCCATGCGATAGCGGATGCCTTGCTCGGTGCAGGCGGGCTGGGAGATATAGGAATTCATTTTCCGCCGTCCGATCCGCGTTACAAGGGAATATCATCTTTGATAATACTTGAAAAGGTTAGATCTATGTTGTCCAAAGAAAATCTTTCCATAGAATACATAGATGTCATGGTCATGTTGGAAGAGCCAAAAATATCGTCTTACGTCAATGAGATGCAAAAGAAAATATCTGAAACTCTGAATTTGAGTCCTTTGAGGGTGAGTATCAAGGCCACGACGAACGAAGGAATGGGTTTTATAGGGAGAAAAGAAGGGGCTTCGGCGATGGCCATCTGTTTGTTAAAAGAGGTACCATGAATTTCATAGGTAATATAACGATCGGCCAGTTCATTCCAAAACCGTCATTTCTTCACAAGACAGATCCGAGAGCCAAAATAATTTTTACCTTGTTTTTCATAATCGCGATCTTTTTATCGACCAATTTTTATCAGTACGCTTTTTTGAGTTTTTTCATCTTTTTTCTCATACTTTTAAGCAAAATATCCCCGCTCTATTATCTGAGAGGAGTTAAATCTTTGTGGATATTAATAGTTTTAACCGCCTTATTTCAGATTTTTTCGGATTCGGGTAAAGTATTGGTGGGATTGGGTCCTCTTAAAATCACCGATTTGGCAATTTCAAACACAATTTTCATAGTTTTAAGGCTTGTTTTGATAATAATCGCCGCATCTTTGTTAACCCTTACCACATCTCCGATACAGATAGCAGATGGACTTGAAGGTCTTATGGTTTTTTTAAAACTTCCAAGAGAATGGTCTCATGACTTTTCGATGATGATGAGTATTGCCTTTAGATTTATTCCGGTGCTTTCGATAGAGGCAGATCACATAATAAGGGCACAACTTTCGCGCGGAGCAAGGTTCGACAGAGGTGGATTAATTCAGCGTGCAAAAGGAATGGTGCCGCTTATCGTACCTTTGTTTGTCGGCTCAATGAAAATGGCAGATGATCTTGCAATTGCCATGGAAGCGAGATGTTACAGAGGATTTGTTGGCAGGACAAAATTCAGAGAGATGAAATTTAAATTTTCAGATTACCTGATCATTTTGTCCGGCATCTTTTTGATCTTTTTAATCTTTGTAATAAGGATGTGAATTTCATGAGAATAGAAGTCCTGCTTTTGCCATCTCAAAAACCACGACTTGATTCTTACGATCTTGTGACAGTCATAGACACTTTAAGGGCCACAACGGTTATAGTGAAGGCTGTTGAAGTTGGGGCAATGGGAATTTATCCTGTAAAATCTATTACCGAAGCGATGCGTTTGAAAGAAATCGTGCCAAATGCTTTGCTCGCAGGAGAAAGAAAGGCTTTTAAGATAAAAGGATTCGATCTTGGAAACTCTCCTCTTGAGTTTACAAAAGAAAATATTTCCGGAAAAAATGTTATACTTACCACAACAAATGGAACAAAAGTGGCAAGTATTTACCAAAATTACGGAAAAGTTGTCGCTATGGCCATCTCAAACGTTGAAACCGTTGCGCATTATTCTGAAAATTTTCAAAATTTACTTTTGGTATGTGCCGGCAGTCATGGAGAGGTGTCTTTGGAAGATTCTTACACGGCTGGAAAGTTCATCTCTTTTTTTGACATGGTATCCCTTAACGATGGTGGAATAATCGCACGTGAGATTTCAAGATTAGATCCCATGAAGATGCTTAAAACTTCACATCACGGCAGATATCTGTCTTCTGTTGGAATGGAAGAAGACCTTGAAGCGTCTTTGATCGAAAGAAAGGCAATTCCAGTCTTGAAAACAGATATGATCAATTTAAAATTTTTTGGAGGTGAAAGATGAAAAAATATTTATCTATCGTCTTTGCAATTGTAGTTATGAACGTTTTTGTTTTCGGCTCTCCTATAATAGGTGGATTCTCTATCGATACGCCATTTTTGCCCGTTTCGACGCAACCGTATTCTCTTTATTATTATCCGGGAATAAGGTACGATTTGGGTTATGGCATGAACGGTTTAGATGTTGGATTCGGATTTACGGTAAACATTCCGTGGATGAATTTTTCTCAACTTCCAATCCCGAAAAACGATTTACCAATCGCGCTGGGAATAGCCAAGGCTGAAAGTGCATTTCAGAATTACTCTCTTTCTTATGCCGGCGCCCAGGGTTTGATGCAATTTCTTCCGACAACGGCGCCCGCGTTTGGTGTCCAAAATCCTTATGATCCCTTTCAAAGCGTTGTCGGATCTCTCAATTACATAAAATTGTACCAAAAACAATTTAACTCTTTGCAACTTGCCGTTGCTGCTTACAACGCAGGACCTGGTGCTGTTGTGCAGTATGGTGGTGTTCCTCCGTATCCTGAAACGCAGGCATATGTTTCAAGCGTTATGAAATACATATCTCAATATGCGTCTCAACTTGTTTATCCCGAAATAAACGCAAGGCTTGGGATATTCGGGCAGTACGATCGCGCATCATCGGGCGGTCTCGGAGATCTCACCTTAGGAGTCGCTTATCCCCTTCCTCCAGGTCAAATAGATATATGCCCTGAGGTGACAATCAATTCAACTTCTGCGAACGTTTCATGGATATGGAGAGCGAACCTCATGAACAACGTTTACCTTGCTCTCAATCACTCGCAAACACTTTTCACCTTCAATTCAACCTCAACGTCCGCTCCAATTAAAGACGAGATTGAAATTTCCGGTGTTTTCGGTCCTATAACGACTATCATAGGTTACTATTCTACGGGTGTCGCCGCTTCTGGTATTTTGAATTTCTGGGATCAAAGGGTTTTTGGCTCAATCTCTCAGTCTGGGCAGATAAATTATGGAATTTCTTTACACTTTTACAAGATTTATCTGAATTTATGGGGAGAAAATCTTCCTTCATCATCTCCTTCTTACAATATTTCTTTAACCGGAAGATGGTAAAGTATGTATTACAAGGTTTCAAGAGATCCACTTTATTCTGAGATATTCATGTACCCTTTAGAAATTTTGGCCACAGATACCTCAGTCGTTCAAAGGCTGCGGTATCTGTCTCAACTTGTGGGATCTCAGATGAGTTACCCATCTGCTACCCATACAAGGTTCTCTCATTCTTTAGGCGTCATGCATGTCGCGGGGCTTTACTCTTCTCATTTGTTTGGATCGGAAAGCCCCATATTCAGATTATCAAGGCTTGCCGGGTTGCTCCATGATGCAGGACATGGGCCATTCAGCCATCAGTTTGACGATGTCGTTTATTCGCATTTTGGATACGAAGAAGGTCACGATCAGTTCAGAGAAAGATTACTTGTTGAAAAACTTCCGCAGTTGATGAAGGAAAAATTTGACAGTTCAGAAGAATCTTTCAAAAAAAGTGTTTTGGAAGATGTCGAAAAAACACTCGGTAGAGTGCCTGAAAACTTTTGTCTGACGATCATGGAAGCAGTTAACGGGATTTTTGAGGGCGAAAAGAAAGGAGATCCTCTTTTCAACATAATTCAAGGACCTCTTGGGGCAGACAGAATGGATTTTGTGTTGAGAGATTCCTATTTCAGCGGTGTTAGATATTACGGAACGGTCCCAATGGACAGGATAATAAGAAATTCGGCTATATTGAAAATTAATGGCAACGATGTGCTTTCTTACAACATAAAAACAGTTGATGACATGTACACCGTGCTTTTCGGAAGATTCATGATGTACAAAAATGTTTATTTCCATAAAACTTCGCGGGCTGCGGATATGATGGTTCAGGATTTTCTTAACCACTCGATAGCGCCTTTAAAACTTGGCCATTATCTCGAAGACCTTGATGAGTTTTTGAAATTAACGGATGATTTTGTCATCCACCAAATTGAATTCATGCACGATTTAAAAATTTACGATGACAAAATGCGCGATGATGTCGAAAAGGCTTACATGACGATTCAAAGGCTTAAAGTCAGAGATCTCTGGAAGTTAATCGTCGAGATACCGTACACAACTACGGGCATAGATCCGGGCAGTGTTTCAAGGTCTCTTGGAGATGAGATACTTAAAAAAATGAAAAAAAATTTAGAGACGTTGATCGCCAGTACAAAGATAGAAGATACCGATATAGATGTCGCGAAAAAATTGTTTGATGATTTCGATGATACTTTTGTGATCGATACTCCGTACAAACTCACCTTGTTTTACCCGGATGAATTTCTTTCAACAAAAGTTTACATTCACAACGATGCCAATGATTTGATGACCTTTGAGGAATTCGAAAAAAAATACCCGACCTACAAACTCATGTCAGGCAACATGCTTCAACTCGTCAGGATATACTCTAAACAAGATGTAAGAACTTTTCTGAAAAAATACAACCTTATACCAACAGATAGACTTGAATTAACGACAAGATGGTGATCACTTAACGACACCGGTTGAAGTACCCGAAGGCGTGAATGTCGCATCTATCTCTATGCCTTCAAGTGCAAGGCTTCTCGGGAAAGTAACGAATTTTTCTATATTTCTGACGTATATATCTGTTAATACCACACTTGGAGAACTGATTATTTTCAATACCTTAACATTTCCATCGGTTTGAACTTCAATGATACCCTTAACGGTTCCTGCAAGGGTGTAGGCTATTTCCGTTGGCAACTTTTGAAGCGCTTCTATGTAATCCTTTCGCATTTGGGCAACAAGCGATTGGAAATTCGGCACATTTTGAAGACTGAGAAAGTTGTAATTCACAACCGTCGAAGGTGGCGTGATAATTTTTGGAATTTGCGGTGCAACGATCGGTGGTACGTAAGTTTGAGTCGGAGAAGGTTTGGGTGTTGTGGTTTGTGGAATGACAGGCTGCGGTTTTGCAGGTTGTTGTGGTTGAATTTGATTGATAGCCGCTACCATCGTTGAAGTGGGCGTGGGTATGATTTTAACGGTGTAAGGCGTAAGAGCAGGAGATTCCTTACCGATAAAAGAAAATTGTACGGTAGTTCTTTGTGGAAAATAAGAAATAGGCTCTCTTTTGGAAACAGGCGGCAAAATAAAGGATACGGCGATCAATATGATTAATATGGACACTGCCGCTAAAATGGCCGCTACAGTTGTATATTTCACAAAATCACCCTTTTCACCGTGCCTGACCGACGATAAGATCTATTGTGCTTATTCCATTTTGTCTAAGCAAATCCATTATCTGAACTATCGTGCCGTAAGAAACAGATTTATCTGCCGCAATTTTAACGGAAGTCGGGGTACCATACTGACTTATGTAAGATGTAAGCAACGACGGAATATTCGAAATTTTCACCTGAGTTGTCCCAACATAAATTTCATCGGAAGAATTTACGGTAACCAGAAGTCCTTTACTTTCTTCCGTTGCCGGAATAGTCGTTACCGCGCTTGGCAAACTTATCCCTATTTGACCGAGAGAAGATACTGGAACGACGGAAGCAGCAGCGTTTGCAAGTGCCAAAAACATTATAAGTATGAAAGTTATACTCAAAAGAGATACGAGCTCAATTCCGACCCAAAACAATAGATCCGTATCTCTTTTTTTCATTTACTGTACCTCCTCAAGAGGTAAAGATTTCAGTTTCATAACGACCGAACGCACTTCCTCGTTGGTCGATTCAAGAATCCTATCTTCAAGTTCTCTCAAAATTGCCATAAGTATGAGTAAAGGTATGGCAACAGCGAGCCCACCAACGGTGGTATAAAGTGCAAGTGAAATCCCACTTGAAAAGATCGCGGTGTACGATGGAATATTTTGAACATTCACGTTGGTTCCTATTTTCCCGAAAATCTGCATCATGCCTATCACAGTTCCAAGGAAGCCAAGCAAAGGAGCCAAAATCGCTACGATGTTTATATACCTGTAATTTCTTTCAAGCCTTAATGATTCCTCTTCGACAACGTCATTTATACCATTATCAAAAAGGTCGATTTTTTGCTGGTCGTAATACTCAAATGCTCTCAACATGACTGAAGAAAAAAGAGTTGAAGATGATCTGCAATGTTGTTTTGCCGCAGTGATGTTCTTCTGGGCTATGGAATTTCTCACCTTTATGACCGTGGCCATCATTTCATTTCTTTCTCTCAAAAGGACAAAGAGTCTTTCGAAGAAAAAGAAAAGACCTATTAAACCTAAAATAATTATTATTACAAGGATAGGACCTCCACCATGAACAAAGTCTCCCAATGCCATCCTTCTTATCCTCCTTCTTTTGAAAAAACGATTTTGCCCTTCTTAAAGACCTTCAAAACAGAAAAATTGTCATCCATAATCACAAAATCGGCATCGTATCCCGGCATTATCCTGCCTATTGGATCTTTAGACTTAACGATAGTCGATGGTTTAAAAGAGGAAACAACTGCTATTTCATTTAAATTCAAGCCAAGATCGCGAAGCCTTTTAAGTCCTTCATTGTATTTTAGCACACTACCGGCCAAAGTTCCATCTTCAAGTCTTGCCGAGTTATCTTTGACTTTAACCTTTAACCCCCCAAGATCATATTCTCCATCTTTTAATCCAGCAGCCCTCATGGCATCCGTTATGGCTATTATACGATCATGAGGATGAAACTTCAAAATCAAAGAGATCATTTCTTCATCAAGATGTATTCCATCCGATATCAGTTCAAGATCTACATCGTCTAATTTCAAACCCGCCCCTACAAGGCCGATTTTTCTGTGATGTAGAGGAGTCATGGCATTGCAGAAGTGCGTCATATGTTTCACACCTAATTTGTAAAAATGCATAAATTGGTCAAAGGTTGCGTCGGAATGACCGACCGAAATTGTTATACCATTTGATTGAAGGTATTCTATCGCTTCATCATCAGATTCTTCCACGGCAATGGTAATAATCTTGACGAGATCTTCGTTACCGTCCACGATTTTTTTTAAATTGGAAATGTTACCTTTTAATATGAAATCAGGATTTTGCGCACCAACGTGCTTTTTAGATATCACAGGTCCTTCAAGATGAATGCCTTTTAAAGGGGTTATGGGATTTTCTTTCATTCTCTTTCTCACGGCATCGATCGCATTCCTGATGCTTCCAACCGGTACCGTAAGTGTCGTTGCAAGCACAGAAGTAACGCCTGTGGAAAAAAAGTGCTTTTCAAGTTTGTTGAAATCTATCTTTTCATCCATAAAATCGTATCCCGCTCCACCGTGCACATGGGTATCGACAAAGCCTGGCATCAAAATAAAGGCAGAATTGGATTTTTCAGAGTATCCATAACCAGTTATGCTTTCTTCAAATTCGATCCAGCCATTTTCTATCGAAAAAAATGGATCGACGATTTTGACGTTGTCTACCCTCAAGATTCTCTCCTACTCTTGAGCCTTTTCATCCTAAAAAAATCATCCCTTTCCGTTTCTTCAAGGTAAGATTCGATGAATTTGACCATCTCTTCGTATTGAGGTATTAAAACGTATTCAAGTGCATTAACTCTGCGTTGTGTCCTTTTTATTTCAGTTGCCAGTCTGTAAACGCTTGTTTCAACTTCGGCCAGTTTTGCGGTTAAAACGAGCACTTCGTTGAATTTCTTTCTGGCCACGTCAAGTTTTGAATTTGTTCTGACAAATCCATAAGCAAGAGAAGATCTAACGTCCAAATTGCCAATTTCCGGCACTTCGACTCCCATAACACTTCTGAGACGAATTTCAAGGGATTCAAACTCGTCAACTCCCAAGCCTACTTCCTGAACATTCTCTATTCCAAAATACAAATTTGCCTCTATAAGTGCTTTGTAAGCCTCGGCAAAAAGTGTTTCAGTTTTGGCCTGAACTTCTTTTGCTTCATCGATGAGTTTCATGAGTTCTCGTATAAGGACATTTCTTTTCTTGTCGAGCAGAGTATGCCCTTCACGTGCCAGTTTCAAAGACCTTTTTGTCTCTATGAGTTTGCTTTTTGTAGGAGAAATTTGTGCCATTTTATATCTCCTTTATTTCTTTGTAATGATCGGCTATTTCCTTTTCGCTTACACGCGTTAATTCGATCTTCGGAAGATATCCAAGTAACTTCCATCCAAGATCGAGCGTTTCTTCGATAGAACGATCTTCATCTTCACCCTGTTTTAAGAATTCATTTTCAAAGGCCTCTCCAAATCTTAAATAACTTTTGTCAGAATCTGTAAGCTCTTCCTCTCCTATTATAGAGGCCAGCGCTTTGACCTCTTGAACCCTGCTGTATGAAGCGAAAAGTTGGCTCGACACGTGCGGATGATCATCTCGGGTGTAGCCTTTACCTATTCCGTCCTTCATCAATCTCGAAAGAGACTGAAGTACGCCTATTGGAGGGTATATACCTTTTCTGTTAAGATCTCTGTTTAAAACTATTTGACCCTCCGTTATGTATCCGGTTAAATCTGGGATAGGATGCGTTATGTCATCGTTTGGCATTGAAAGTATCGGAATTTGCGTTATAGAGCCATTTCTGTCTTTTATCATGCCGGCTCTTTCGTATACACTGGCCAAATCGCTGTAAAGATAGCCGGGATATCCTTTTCTCGAAGGCACCTCACCGCGGGCAGTCGCAAGTTCTCTTAAGGCTTCGCAATAGTTTGTCATATCAGTCAAAAGCACAAGCACATGAAGATTTTTATCAAAAGCGAGGTACTCGGCAGCCGTCAAGGCAACACGTGGAGTTGCTATTCTTTCGATGGCCGGATCGTCGGCAAGGTTCAAAAACATTATCGTATTTTTTATAGCGCCGGATTGTTCAAGGCTCTCTCTTATGAAATTAGCCTCATCATGTTTTATGCCCATTGCCGCAAAGACTATCGCAAAGTTTCCCGCCTCTTCGCCTTTCAGTTTTGCCTGTTTCGTTATTTGAACGGCTATTCTGTTGTGAGGAAGACCGTTTCCCGAAAAAATCGGAAGTTTTTGTCCTCTTATAAGTGTCATAAGCGCATCTATTGCCGATATCCCTGTTTGAATGAAATTTCTTGGATACATTCTTGAAACTGGATTTATAGGAGACCCATTCATGTCACGGCTATCACCCGTTAAAATTTCTGGCCCGTTGTCTATCGGTTGACCTATACCGTTGAAAATACGTCCCAGCATCTCATCCGAAACTTTTATCATCAAAGGTTTCCCGAGAAATTTCACCCTTGTTTTATCGATTGTTAAACCATTCGTTCCTTCGAAAACCTGTATCATCGCCATTTGATCGCTTATCTGAACAACTTGACCGAGCCTTTTTTCGTTTCTTATCATTATCTCAACAACTTCGTTGTAACCCACGTTAGTGGGCTTTTGAATGAAAATAAGAGGACCGTTTATCTGTGACAAACCAACATATTCCTTTGCCGGCATTTTCACGCCTCCACACTTACCTGATATTTTTTGTCAAGTTGATCGAAGAATTCGTTTATTTTTGTTTCAACATCTTTAAAGGCTTCAATCTTATCGTTTGGTATATTTTCTTTCATCCTCATGATGGTGTTGACTATGTCATCATCAAGCACTTCGGAAACGACAACACCCTTGGAAACAAGTTTATTTGCGCGATCGTAATAATTTAATATTATCTTAAGCATTTCATCCTGCTTTTTCAATTGACAGTTGCTGTCTACATCGCTAAATGCGTCTTGCTGAAGATACCCTACTTTAATCATGTTTGCAACCCTTACGATGAGTTTTTGACCGTCAGGAAGCACATCTTCACCGACAAGTTTTATTATCTGTTGAAGGGTATCATCCTCTGTGAGAATTTGCATGAATCTGTCTCTCATATTGTAAAATTTTTCATCGACATTTTTAGATACCCACGCTTTGAGTTCGGACGTGTATTCGCTGTAACTATCAAGCCAATTTATCGATGGATGATGCCTCGCATTTGCAAGTTGTCTGTCAAGTTCCCAAAAGCATCTTATGAACCTTTTTGTCCCCGTCGTAACTGGTTCCGAAAAATCTCCGCCTGGAGGAGAAACTGCTCCTATAACGGAAACAGAACCTATTCTTTGATCATCGCCGATAACTTTTGCCCTGCCGGCCCTTTCATAAAAGTCGCCTATTCTGGAGGCAAGGTAAGGAGGGAACCCTTCTTCTGCCGGCATTTCTTCGAGTCTTCCGGATATCTCTCTTAAGGCTTCGGCCCATCTTGAGGTTGAATCTGCCATAAGTGCGACGTTGTATCCCATATCTCTGAAATATTCTGCCATCGTTATTCCGGTGTAAATTGAAGCCTCACGGGCAGAAACCGGCATATTTGAAGTGTTTGCTATCAGGATAGTTCTTTCCATCAAAGGTTTGCCATTTCTCGGATCTATCAATTGCGGAAATTCTTCAAGCACTTCTGTCATTTCGTTTCCACGCTCTCCGCAACCTATGTAAATTATGACATCCGCATCGGCCCATTTTGCAAGTTGGTGCTGGACAACGGTCTTACCCGTTCCAAATCCTCCAGGAATAGCCGCCGTTCCTCCCTTGCTTATCGGAAAGAGGGTATCTATTACCCTTATGCCTGTGACAAGCGGTTCCTTTGGGGCAAGTCTTTCGATGTATGGTCTTGGTATCCTGACAGGCCATCTTTGGTAAAGTTTTATTTCATGATCGCCGTCATCGCTTGTGACAGTCATCAAAGACGTGTCTATCGTGTACTTTCCGGAACTTTTAACGTTTTGTGCAATTCCGGAAATACTTGGCGGAATCATTATCTTGTGGATGACCGAAGACGTTTCTTTGACAGTCGCTATTACCTGTCCACCAACAACCTGATCGCCATTTTTGACATTTGGCATCTGCACATCCCAGGCTTTTTTCATGTCAAGCGCGTTGGCAATTACCCCTCTTTCGAGAAAATCACCGGATTGCGCTTTCAAAACATCAAGAGGCCTTTGAATCCCGTCAAAAACAGATCCTATAAGACCCGGGCCTAAAGTTACGGAAAGCAAATCTCCTGTACCGCTGACGGGTTCTCCAGGTTTTAGACCTGTCGTTTCTTCATAAACCTGAATTGTAGCGTCATCTCCTTCAAGGCTTATGATTTCTCCGGTCAATTTGACGTTCCCAACGAGCACCATTTCATGCATCATAAATCCTGTCATCTTTTTAGCCTTCACAACAGGTCCATTTATAAAATACATTTCTCCCGTTTTGTCCATTAAAATCACCTAACTTTCAATTTGGAAAATAAATCTTTCAGGTATGCTTCTTTAATTTCTTCAAGTTTGCTTTCCAAAGTATTTTCTACTATTTCTTTGCCGTCTTCCGATACGACGACGACTCCGCCTGCTATTTGAATTTCTTCGTTCGAAATGGAAATATCTCTTTTGCTGTCAGCAATTTGAGAAACAATTTTGGAGATTATCTCTT
Organism: bacterium; assembly: GCA_021800445.1. Classification (GTDB taxonomy): domain Bacteria; phylum Thermotogota; class Thermotogae; order Mesoaciditogales; family Mesoaciditogaceae; genus Athalassotoga. The sequence continues at coordinate 16,795 of JAJYYZ010000036.1, forward strand.
TGTCTTCTTTTCGACATTTTACACTTACTTTTTTGGTATCGATTGTATTTAAAGCCTCAACGACCAAATAACGAAGAAAATCCGGGTAAGATACTTTCTGAGGAAGTTCAAAAAGTTTTTCTTTCAAAATTGCCATCGCGTCGTCTATTATGTCTTTCTGACCTTCTATGCTTATTTTCATGGTTTTTGAAATGGCCTGAGCTTTTTCGACACGATTTATATCGTCAACTTGCTTTTTGGCATTCTCGATGATGTCAGAGTATGCCTCTTCTCCCTTCTTTGCGTAATTCTGATTTATCTCTTTTGCTTTTTTATTGGTCTCTTCTATCAAAGACCGAACATCATCATTAGATCTGTTCTTAACGTATGTTTTCAAAGCATCAAGTTTTTTATCGACATTCATTTCAACTTCACCCCAATTGCTTCTTGAACGTAACGTGTTATGAAATCTTTGGATCTTGTGCTTCCATGTCTGTCGGGAATAACCGTTACTATCGGAAGGGTTCTTGATCTTCTTAAATTATCCAACTCTTCTGGGATCAATTCCGAAATTTTTTGCGTTACAAGCAATATGCCAATATCTTTTTTCTTTCTGATTTCTTCGATTACAGGCAATATCTCTGCTTTTGTGTGCAAAACAACGCCGTCTATTCCAGATAATCTCATACCTATTTGAGTATCAATGTTATCACTTATGAGAAAAAACTTCATAATTCTCACCTCTCAAAAATTGGAGCCAGCGTAGGGACTCGAACCCTAAACCTACTCATTACGAATGAGTTGCTCTACCGGTTGAGCTACGCTGGCCGAACACAAAATTGATTATACCATAATAAAACAAACTCAGACAACCCCATCGATTCTGAGATTTTTACCGCTTGGTACTGTTTTTATTCTCATTTTTTTCGTGTTCAAAAAATTGCCAATCGAAGAATTTTTCCCTATGGTAGAATCTTCGTCCACCGTAACTCCTTCACCTACAACGCTTATTCCGTCGCTGTATATGTTCGGATATTTTTCGTTTTTAATTCTGTCTCCAATTCCAATCTTCGAATTATCTCCTATTATTGAATTTTCGCCTATTATTGAATCTTCTATGATGCAATTTTCGCCTATCAAAACATTTGTCATTATGACAGAATTTTTTAAGATCGTGCCTTTTTTAACTGTTACACCCTGAAAAAGCACTGCACTTTCAACCCTTCCATGAACTATACATCCTTCACTTGTAAGCGAATTCACAACTTCGGCGTCATTTCCGAAAAACGCTGGAGGCATTTCTGCACTGTGAGTGTAAAATCTCCAGTTGGGATCGTAAAGATTTAGGGCAGGCATCGATCTCGTCAAATCGATATTTGCTTCCCAGAATGATTCTATCGTTCCGACGTCTCTCCAGTATCCTTCAAACTCATACGCATAGAAGTTACTATTTCCGACCACGAGTTTGGGCATTATATCTTTGCCGAAATCGTGAGTAGATTTCTCACTTTGAGAATCTTCTATCAACAACGGTTTTAACAATTTCCAGTTGAATATGTAAACCCCCATCGATGCAAGTTGAGATCTCGGATTCTTTGGTTTTTCTTCAAATTCTTTGACTTTCGATATGTTATCCGTTATCACAGTTCCGAATCTGTGCGCTTCTGATAGGGGAACACGAATGCACGATATCGTGGCATCGGCATTTTTTGAAATATGGAAATCAAGCATTTCGTTGTAATCCATAGAATAAACATGATCACCCGAAAGTATCAAAACGTACCGTGGGGAGAATTGATCTATGAAATCTATATTTTGTGCTATCGCATGTGCTGTTCCTTTGTACCATTCTCCTTCAGCGGCAGCAGCATAAGGTGAGAGCACAAAAAGACCTCCGTTTTTTCTATCCATGTCCCAATCTCTGCCAATTCCAAGGTGGGTGCTTAAGACTCTTGGTCTGTATTGAGTTAAAACACCGACGGTGTATATCGAAGAATTAACGCAATTTGAGAGGGTAAAATCTATGATTCTGTATTTTCCGCCGAAAGGGACTGCAGGCTTAACAACGTTTTCGGTCAAAACGCCAAGTCTTGTTCCCTGGCCTCCTGCAAGTATCATCGCTATGATTTCACTCATGATTTCATCCCCTTTCAGACAACCTGCCATTTTTCAAAAACAAGCGGCTCTTCGTAACCAATGTAAGAATGTTCCGTTCTTATGGTTACATTTTTGTCCAATATGCAATTCACTATTTTTGATCCTTCTTCAATTGTTGAACCCTCCATCACGACGGAATTGTCAACTATCGCGCCGGCTTTAACGTTAACATTTCTAAAAATAACGCTGTTGTAAACCTTTCCAGATACTATGCATCCGTCTGCGACTATCGAATTTACGACTGATCCTGTGGAAGTTATCTTGGGAGGTGCGAGATCCTTTAGCTTGGTGTATACTTTTCTTTGCGGAGAAAAAAGTTCGTTAAGTACCTCTGGATCGAGCATATCCATATTCGTTCTTTTGTATTCGATCAAGGATTTTTTTACGTTTCGCCAGTAGCCTGAAAATTTGTAAGACATTATTCTCAGGTTTTCGATATTCGGTATTATAACATCCCTGACAAGGTCGTATTTTCCATTTGGAACGGTTGAATACAGGAGATCCATCATCAGTTTTTTATTCATGAAGTACACGCCGAGGTTTATTTTGTTCCCAGCATTTTCTTTTTCTTTTTCTTTGAAATCGATTATTCTTTCATTTTCGTCTGTTTTTACGGTTCCATAAAAAGCGGGATCGTATCCTTCGGAGGATTTGGTGAGAATAGTTATATCTGCAGAGGTGGAAAGATGATATTTGAATACAGGCGTGAAGTCTATGTTGTAAATATGATCGCCGGATCCTATCAGAACGTAATCCTCATCTCCTCTTCGAAGCACCGTTATATTTTGGTGAATGGCATCGGCCGTGCCTCTGTACCAAAGTTGACTTGCCTCGCTAACGTAAGGTTGAAGAATGTAAAGACCGCCATTTTTTCTGTCAAGATCCCACTCTCTTCCAGAACCAAGATGATCCATAAGACTTCGAGGATTGTATTGAGTTAACACCCCAACTTTTTTTATACCGGCTCTTACCATGTTTGAAAGGGTAAAATCTATGGCCCTGTATTTACCAGCAATGGGTACAGCGGCCGAAGCCCTTTTGTTTGTCAATTTGCCAAGATTTTGTCCTTTCTCACCTGCAAGAATTAATCCCAGTACTTTCAAGATCCCACCTCCTCGTATAATATTTATAGACTCTTTCAAAATACGTAAAGGCCGTATTCACGGTACTTTCCAACGGCACTTTTTCTTGGGCCACCTCCCATTATCGATAAACTATTGAGTATAATCGCTTTTCATTTTTCTGCACTCCATGCACCGCTAAAGGTTTGCACTCCGTTATAATAACACGAAAACTGTCCTGACATGCCCCAATTAGATCCATATACCGATCCTGTAAATGAAAAGTACTCATTTTTAGATACTGAAGCAATAAAATTTATGTCACTACCATTTACCTTTCCTGTGATAGGGTACTGTATATATTGCGGTGTAATGATATTGAAAGTTCCTGTAAGAGATGTACCGGATTGAGTTAGGTTCAGTGTGAAATTGACTATTTGATTATTTGTTGAAAAAGCATAAACTCCAGACCACTTCCCGGAAATGTTGACCGGCGGCGGCGAAGGGGGCAACGGCACTAATGAGATCAGACATCCGGAAAACACAAATGATAATGTTGTGAGAGTAACGAATAAAATAACAAAATTGAATTTTTTTGTCATGATCCCACATTTCGCACATCTTTGATCAGAAATAATATTTTTCATATTCAACTCCCAAAAGTTTTATCACTTTGATCTGCAAGTCTTTTAAATTCGCTATCTGCGTGGTTGTTTGCCCAT
>JAJYYZ010000037.1 GCA_021800445.1 bacterium
ATATTACAGGATGCCGAGATAAAACGCAATATTCCATTCAATGTGTATGTGTAAGTATTAAATTTTCAATGACCACAGGTTACATGTTAATGAAATATGTTTCTTATATCTTCGAATACATTATACGGGGAGGTAGGTTAAATTGACAGATTTCACAATGGCACAGGCTGTGGTACAAGCGGCAAAATACATAGGCGCAGGACTCGTTATGGGATTGGGGGCATTAGGACCTGCAATTGGAGAAGGTAACATAGGGTCAAAAGCCATGGAAGCGATGGCGAGACAACCTGAAATGGTCGGAACAATAACGACAAGAATGATCCTCGCCGATGCTATAACCGAAACAACCGGACTTTACGCTTTGCTTATCGCTTTCATGATCTTGCTATTTTAGGAGAGGGTTATGTCTGGAATTTTTTTGAACTTCAACGGTACCTCGGTTCTTCAATTGATGAGTTTCTTCATACTCATGTATTTTCTCGTTAAACTACTTTACAAACCCTTTCTTTCCATGTTAGAAAAAAGACGCGACGAAGTAAAAAGTGAATATGATAAAGCATCAAAAGAACGGGAAGAATCTGAAAAGATTAAAAAGATGGCAAGAGCAGAACTTGATGAAATAAGAAAAAATATTTTAAATTACGAAGAAGAATCAAAAAAGAGGGTTGCCGAATATGAGTTAAAAGAAAGGCAACGCATCGATGGAGAAATAAAAGCAATGATTGAAAACGCAAGATCACAGATTGAAGAAGAAAAGGCAAAGGCCCAAAGAGTTTTAGAAACACAAGTTGTAACACTTTCAATTGCGCTCGCCTCAAAAATCATTCAGCAAGAGATAGACGAAAAATCGAAAAGAGAATTTCTGATGAAACAACTTTCAAAAATAGGACAAACAAATGAAGATAAATAGATCTTTGACTTACAAATATGCAATTGTTTTAAATACGATAAAAGACAGAAAATTGTACATGGCAATAGATTCACTTTTAAGCCTAAAAGACGGGGATGTCAAAACGTTTTTTTTAGATCCAACGATCTCTTATCAGAACAAGTCTAAGGTTTTATCAGAAATATTTTCTCTTGACGAAAGATCTATAAGATTTTTTGACCTGCTTTTCACACATAAAAGATTTAACCTTTTAAATGAAATAAAAGATGTTGCCGAAAGAATATCGATGAGGCAGCATGGACTGGAAAAAGTATATGTCAGAAGCGCTATCACTTTGAATGAAAAAGATAGACAAGCCCTAATTGATGCTATAAAAAGAGTTAGAAAAACAGAACCTATCTTGATCGTTAAAGAAGATCCCTCTCTAATTGCAGGCGTAATTATGGATTTTGAGGATTCGATTGTAGATTTAAGTGTTTCAGGTGCTCTTAAAGATTTAGAACTCTTCATCTTTGGAGGTAGATGATGTGCGGATAAATCCAGACGAAATATCAAAAATATTACTTGAAAAAATAAAAAATTTTGAAAATGTCCCCAACCTGAAAGAAGTTGGGCGTGTAATCCAGGTTGGAGATGGTATAGCGCGTGTTTATGGACTTGAAAATGTGATGTTCAGCGAACTCGTAAAATTTCAAAATCAACAAATGGGTTTGGTCATGAGCCTTGAACCAGACGATGTTGGAATTGTCATTCTTGGAGAGTACAAAAACATAAAAGAAGGGGATCTTGTTGAAAGAACCGGAAGAGTTGTCGAAGTTCCGGTTGGAGATGAGTTAATCGGTCGAATAGTGAACCCACTTGGCGAGCCACTTGACGGAGGTTCACACCTGAAATTTCATAAAACAAGGCCAATAGAAAATAAAGCGGTAGGGATAATAGAAAGGCAACCTGTCAAAGTCCCACTTCAAACAGGTATAAAAGCGATAGATGCCATGATTCCCATAGGAAGAGGACAAAGGGAGTTGATAATAGGAGATAGGCAAACGGGTAAAACTGCCATAGCGATAGATACCATAATAAATCAAAAAGATCAAAATGTGCTTTGCATCTACGTCGCAATAGGTCAAAAAAATTCAGAAGTTGCCCGTACGATAGAGAGATTGAAGAAAGCCGGATCCATGAATTACACAACGGTTGTTGTTGCCGGCGCAAGTGATCCGGCGTCTTTACAATATATAGCCCCTTATGCTGGAGCATCAATGGCCGAAGAATGGATGTTTTCGGGAAAAGACACGCTCATCGTTTACGATGATCTAAGCAAGCATGCCATGTCTTACAGGCAACTGGCCTTACTTTTAAGAAGGCCACCGGGTCGTGAAGCATATCCTGGTGATATATTCTACACCCATTCGCGCCTGCTTGAGAGATCCGCAAAATTAAGTGACGAACTTGGTGGCGGTTCAATGACAGCCCTGCCGATAGTTGAAACTCAGGCAAATGATGTCAGTGCTTATATTCCGACAAACGTTATATCTATCACCGATGGTCAAATTTATCTTGAATCTGCTTTGTTTCATGCCGGATTCAGGCCTGCAATTAACGTTGGACTTTCAGTTTCTCGTGTCGGAGGTGCCGCTCAGACGAAAGCAATCAAGAAAGTTGCCGGCAATTTGAGAATAATGCTTGCCCAATACAGAGAACTGGAGACTTTTGCCCAATTTTCAACGGAACTCGATCCTGCAACACAGTCTCAGATAAAAAGAGGGCAACGTCTTATGGAACTACTTAAACAAAATCAATACTCTACAATGACATTTGAAGAAGAAACCGTTTCAATTTATTTTGGTGTAAAAGGATACCTTGACGATCTTCCCGTTTCAGAAGTAAAAAAATTCGAGAAAATATTACTTGAAAGAATCAAAAAAAGTGAAAATAACATTCTCGATCGAATATCCAAAAGTAAATATTTAGACGATAAAACGGAAGCAGATTTAAAAATATTCTTGGAATCTCTAAAAAAAGAATTCGGTGGTAAGTAATGGGCCGTGGCATTCTATTAGAAATAAAAAGAAAGATATCATCGATTAAATCTACAATGCACATGACAAGAGCGATGGAAATGGTGGCGACGGCAAGGTTACAACTTTTCAAAAAGAATTTGAAGAATTTCTATGAATATGAAAAAGAATTTTCTTCCACTTTCGAAAGAATAAGCAGTTCGATCGAAGATATCGATGAAGTGAAAAATTTCATCTGGCAGGAGACTCCTTCAAATGTCATGATCGTTGTTATAGCAGGGGACATGGGACTTTGCGGATCTTACAACGATGACATCGTGAATGCTTCTTACGATAGAGAAAAAACACTTGGAAAAGCATTCAACTCTTTTTACGTTATAGGATCCAAGGTCAATAAAAGAATGGGATTCGACGGCAAAAAGATAAGAAATTCGATTATCGATATGTATTCAAAACCATTTTACGATGATGCGCAGAGTCTTTCAAATGAATTGATAAGGATATACGGTAAAGGCGAAATTGATTGTATTGAGATAATACATGGATATTCGAAGAGTTCCTTGATCCAAAGTGTTAAAGATGAAATATTCTTACCGATAAAAATTGACAAAAAATCTCAAAACATATCATATGATTTCGAACCATCTGCCGAGGAAATGTTAAAAGTGATTATGCCACAATATTTTGGATCAAAGATGTACAGGATATTACTTGAATCAAGGATATCGGAACAGAACGCGCGTCAGAATGCCATGAGAAACGCAACGGAGAACGCTAAAAAACTTATGGATGATTTTAGTTTAAAATACAACAAAATGCGTCAATTTTACATAACCCAAGAAGTCATAGAAATCACAAACAGTTCAGAAAGTCTTAAAGGAGAAGAGTCAACTACTCACCACTTATAGAAATGGAGGCTGAAGTCTTGGTAAATTGGCCTGAGTTACAGACAATCTTAATGGGAAGGAGTCCGGTGTTTTCTCTAATCTTTATAGAAGATGGAGTATCTATGCCGGTAAAAATATGACAAAAGGAGAAGTTGTGGGAGTTTTAGGCCCTATCGTTGACGTTAAATTTCCAACGGATAGCATTCCTAACATACATAACGCTTTAAAAGTTAAAATTAAAGATAAAGAAATCGTCATGGAAGTTGAGCAAATCATGGGTGATGACGAGGTAAGATGTATAGCCCTTGAATCGACAGATGGCTTAAGCAGAGGGATGGAAGTTGAAGATACTCGAGCACCAATTATGGTACCTGTCGGAAACGAAAATATGGGAAGAATTTTTAACTTGACAGGTGAACCGATAGACAAGCGGGGAGAGATCAAATCACAAGAAAGATGGCCAATTCACAGAGATCCTCCGTCCCTTGAAGATCAAAGCACAAAGGTTGAGATCTTAGAAACTGGCATAAAGGTTATCGATCTGATAGCACCTTTCCCAAAAGGAGGAAAGATAGGATTTTTTGGCGGCGCCGGCGTCGGGAAAACCGTGCTTGTAATGGAAATGATAAGAAACATAGCGATAGAACACGGCGGCTTTTCGATCTTTGCAGGAGTTGGTGAAAGAACAAGGGAAGGTAATGAACTTTGGAATGAAATGATCGAAAGTGGCGTTATGGACAACACTGTGCTTGTTTTCGGGCAGATGAATGAACCACCCGGCGCAAGATTTCGGGTTGCATTGAGTGCCCTTACGATGGCTGAATATTTCAGAGATGTTCAAAAGAAAGATGTCTTGCTTTTCATAGACAACATATTCAGATTTGTTCAGGCAGGATCAGAAGTGTCTGCTCTTCTTGGAAGAATGCCATCCGCGGTCGGATATCAACCGACACTTTCGACGGACATGGGAGAACTTCAAGAAAGAATCACTTCTACGAAGTATGGTTCGATAACCTCTGTTCAGGCCATATACGTCCCGGCAGATGATATAACTGACCCTGCTCCAGCAACGACCTTTACACACCTTGATGCAACGATAGTCCTATCGCGTCAAATTGCCGAACTTGGCCTTTACCCTGCCATGGATCCTCTTGAATCCAATTCTAAATTGCTTGATCCATCTGTAATTGGTCAAGAGCATTACATGGTTGCAAGAGAAGTTCAAAGAGTTTTGCAAAGATACAAAGATCTTCAAGATATAATAGCGATACTTGGAATGGAAGAATTATCAGAAGAAGATCGCCTTACAGTACAAAGGGCAAGAAAGATCCAGCGTTTCTTAAGTCAACCTCTATTTGTCGCAGAACATTTCAACAACATCAAAGGAGAATATGTACCAATAGAAGAAAATGTTAAGGGATTTAAAGAGATACTCGAGGGTAAGTATGATGATTTACCTGAACAAGCTTTTTTGATGACCGGTACGATAGATCAGGTAGTACAAAAAGCCAAAATGTTAAATGGAGTATAATATGTTCAGATTAAGGATTATAACTCCCGAAAAAGTTGCATTTGATAAGATGGTAAATTTTATTGAATTTAAAACAATTAATGGTGCTATGGGCACATTACAAAACAGATTACCTCTTTTCGTTGCCCTCGATATTGCAGAATTCGAAATTGAGCAGGAAAATGGGAAAATCAGTTTTTTTGCCGTTCATGGCGGGATTGGGGAATTTTTCAACAATGTTTTCACCGTACTTTCAGACGCAGCAGAAAGGCCTGAAGACATAGATGTTGAAAGGGCAAAAAGAAGTCTTGAGCGTGCAAGAGTGGATATTGAAGAAGTTGAAGAAATTCGAAGAAAAGAACTTGAAATGAAAATTCAGAGGGCTCTTATCAGGTTAAAAATTTCTCAAAAGAAGGAGAGGTGATCGAATTGAAAATTGCCATTTTAACTGGAGGTGGAGATTGCCCGGGATTGAATGCAGTCATAAGAGGCATTGTCAAAGCAAAGAGAAGTGAAGATTCTGTCATCGGATTTAAAAGAGGTTGGGAAGGTGTAATCAACGACGATTACGTTAATCTTACCGAAGATGATGTTGAGGGAATACATCTTTTAGGTGGAACGATTCTTGGAACTTCGAGAACAAATCCTTTTAGCGTAACGGATGGATCAAAAAAAGTTGTTGATAATTTTGAAAAAGAGAAGATAGACGCACTTATAGCCATAGGTGGGGATGACACTTTAAGTGTCGCAACCAAATTCTGTGGTCTCGGGTTGAAAATCGTCGGAGTTCCCAAAACCATAGACAACGATGTTTCAAACACAGATTACACTTTCGGCTTTCACACGGCTGTCAATGTCGGTGCTGACGCGATAGATAGGCTTCAGTCAACTGCCAAGTCACATGGGCGTATAATGTTAGTCGAACTTATGGGGAGAGACGCCGGATGGATAACGCTTGAAGCAGGTCTTGCCGCCGGAGCCCATCTTATATTGATACCTGAATTTCCAAGAACGATAGAAGAAATAATCGAAATACTCGTAAAACGCATGAAAGTAAAGGAATATGCTGTTGTGGCCGTTGCGGAAGGCTTTAAACCAACCAATCTTGAAAATGTCGTTGGAGACAAGTCGACCATAGATCCATTTGGACATATAAAACTCGGAGGGATAGCACACTATCTGTCTGAAATCATAGAGCAAAAGACAGGATATGAAACCAGATCAGTGGTACTCGGCCATCTGTTGAGAGGTGGGACACCCACGGCTTTTGACAGAATACTTGGCACGCGTTACGGAGTAGAGGCAATGAAACTCGTTCAAAAAGGCGATTTTGGGCGCATGGTGGCGTTGAGCGGAAATGATATAATTTCCATTCCAATAGAGTATGGAGTCGCCACGAAGAAACTTGTGCCTTTTGATTACTATAAACTTGCGGAGATGTTTTTTGGATGAAAGGAGAACATCCTTACGTCAAATGGGCGATAAAAATCATAGAATCGAAAATAAGAAAGGGGATTAACCTTGAACCCGATCCAAACCTTCTGCCTTCCGAACTTTTCCAAAAAAAGGCGGGTGCATTTGTAACCCTACACACACTTAACGGAGATCTAAGAGGATGCATAGGTACCTTTTTGCCGACAACGCAGGATCTTGCACATGAAATAGCGCAAAATGCGATCTCTGCAGCGCTTGAAGATCCGCGTTTTGAACCTGTGAGTCCAGAAGAATTGGATGATATAGTTGTCAGCGTTGACGTACTTTCGACGCCAGAAGAGATAAAATCTGAAAAAGTACTCGATCCCAAAAAATATGGTATTATTGTTGAAAGTGGGTGGAGAAAAGGACTTTTACTTCCGGATCTTGAAGATGTTGATACGGTAGAAGATCAAATAAAGATAGCGATGATGAAAGCCGGGATAAAAAAGTATGATAGAATATATCGATTCACGGTTGAAAGATATCACTGAACGGGGGTAAGACCATGGAAGTTAAACAGGCAGAAGAATTATCAAAAATGCTTTCTACCTTGGATGGTGTAATGAAAGCAAAGGTAATACTCGATCCAGAAAGCGGTGAACTCACCGAGGTTCACATTCTTGCGTATGGAGATAAAAACCCAAAGCAAATCGTGAGAGATGTTGAAACGGCCATACTTACCATCTCTGGAGAAAGAATAGATAGAAGAATAATAAGCATAGCACAAATGGGTGGTGAAGGCCAGACCGAGGATAATACGCTTGGCTTTAAAGTGCAATCTGCCGGTCTTTCTGAAGATGGAACGGAAATAGAGATCAGCGTGGGAATAACAATGGGTATTTCTTCCAAAGATTCAAAAAAGAGAGGCATAAAATCTTTTAAAAATGTACTCAAATTATCCGCAGAAGCAACCATGGAAGCGATGGAAAACGTTGCTGAGTCCAAGTTGAAGTTTTCCCTTGATGAAATAAGAGAAGTAACTATCGAAGATAGAAAATTTTTCATAGGCATAATGACCGTTATTTCTAATTTGGGTATGACAAAAGAACTTGTTTTTTCAGGTAAAATCGAGTTTAACTCGGTTAAAGATATTGCCGAGGCGATAATCGAGAAGATAAATTCTTCCGGTTTGAAGTTTTGAGGAAGGTGGTTTGATTGTCAAAGGTTTATGTTATTACCTCCGGTAAGGGGGGAGTCGGAAAAACAACCTTAACGGCTAATTTAGGTACGATAATGGCCTCTAAGGGGGACAGAGTTGCCCTCATAGATGCGGATATAGGAATGAAAAATCTTGATGTCGTAATGGGACTTGAAAACAGGATAATTTACACAAGCATGGATGTTGTAAACGGCAAAATAGACGTTTTCGATGCCCTTGTAAGGCACAAACAACTCAAAAATTTGAGCCTTTTGCCTGCCTCTCAGGTTGCCACAAAAGAGATGATCTCTCCCGATGATATGAAAAAGATAGTTTCTCAAATTTCAGAGAAATTTGATTACATACTCATTGATTGTCCCGCTGGCATAGAAAGAGGTTTCAGAAATGCGGTTGCACCCGCTGAAGAAGCCCTTGTGGTTACGACTCCGGAATTGCCTGCAATAACTGATGCGGATAGAGTTATAGGTCTCCTCGAAAACATGAATTTTGATGATTCGAAGATCCATCTCATAATCAACAGATTTAAGCCTCATATGGTAAGACACGGTGATATGCTCACGATTGAGGATATAAAATCCGCTCTCTCGATAGACATAATAGGAATCGTACCGGATTCTGAAGATGTAATAGTGGCTACAAACAAAGGGATACCGCTTGCCCTTATGGATGGAAAAGACAGGATGGGAAAGATCTTGGAAGGAATTGTCTTAAGACTCAAAGGAGAAGAAATCCCGATCCCGACACTTGAAGAACTCGAAGAAAAGCAGAGTTGGTGGAAAAATTTCAGAAATCTTTTCAGGCGAGATTGAGGAGATGATCTAAATGGGATTTTTTGACTTCTTTAGAAGGAAAAAAGACGATACCAAAGACTCTGCGAGGGAATCCGCTAAAGAAAGGCTTGATACGCTGGTGGGTGGCGGCAGAAGGTTTATATACAGAATAGACGAATTCGAAGATAAGGAAGATCTTGAGAAAAAAACAGAAGAGATAAAACTGAAGATCCAGCAAGAGGCTTCCGAACTTTTCAAAACTGACATAGATAAAGTAAAAATCGTTGTGGAAGAGCACAACGGATATGTCATAATAATAACAAACATAAATTTTGAATGAAATGCAGCAGATAAAGATTAAAAGTTCGAAACATTTTGAACTCATAGATTTAACCGAAGAGATCCAGCGGATCGTTTCTGAAAGCAAATTAATGACAGGAATGTGTTTCGTTTACGTTCCACATACAACGGCGGCTGTAACGATAAACGAAGATGCTGATCCGGCCGTAAAAACAGATATAATTTCTTTTATTCAAAAACTTGTTCCATGGAATGGAAATTATTTGCATACGGAAGGAAATTCAGCTGCACATATTTTGTCAACGATTGTAGGTGTTTCCATTGCTATTCCTTTTGTCGCGGGTGTTTTATCTCTTGGAAGATGGCAAGGGATATATTTTTGTGAGTTTGATGGTCCGAGAGAAAGAAATGTTGATGTAATTCTTACGGAGGCGAAATCATGAGAAGATACTTTTTGGCGATTTTTGTTTTCATCATACCGGTTTTAACCTTTGCCAGTGTATCTTTTCCATATGGTTCTGTTATGAATTTCAATTCTTCATACATGGTTTACAACACGCAATGGTCGGTATCTTATGAAACATATTTTGGTGAGCCTCAACAAATGGATTTTGTGATCTTTCAACCTTTCAAAAATGGTTTTGCGGGTAAATTGGGCTTTTACACATCAGGATCTACAAGCGGAATAGCCTATTCCGTTGCGACAAAATCAGGTAACCTTAACTTGGGTTCTGATTTTTTAATATCCGATTACGGTACAAATGTTTCACTGAATTTTGGAGTTGGCATGGTTGAGAGGATCTTACAAAATCTCGATCTGTCTGTAAGATTACCAAACGTGTTAACGTACACCTACGATAAAAGCATAAACGTTTATCCCAATTTCGAAGTCGGGTTGAATCTTCCTTATGAATACTGGTCACTTGGTGCATTTTTATCCGTTAATCAATTTGTCAGCGGTGGATTCTGGGGAAGTCTTTCTGCTTTTAACATTCAGGCGTTGGCACGCATTTATGGCGGGTATATTCCTTCCATTCCTTCGATAACTCAAAACGTTTTCGATTTCAACCTTCAGGGCTCTATCGGATCGATGAGTTTTGCCTACCTTTACGAATATGTTTGGGGTACCATCAAAAATCAAGAAAATGGTTTCAGAATATCGGCTCAATGGTGATTTGCGATGATCGATAAGGTTAAAATACACGTTGCCGCCGGTGATGGAGGCAACGGCGTTGTGAGTTTCAGAAGAGAAAAATTCATACCTAAAGGTGGCCCCGATGGTGGAGATGGGGGTAACGGTGGAAATATCATCGTAGAAGCAACCAATTTTATGAGCACTTTGAACGATTTTAAGTACAAAAAACACTTTAGAGCCCAATCCGGTGAAAAAGGGATGGGATCGAATATGACGGGTAAATCCGGCGATGATCTTATCATAAAGGTACCGGTTGGAACGATTCTAAAAATAGAAGGTAAGACGATCGCGGATCTTAACGAAGATGGAAAGAAAGTTATAGTTGCGAAGGGTGGAAAGGGTGGAAGAGGCAATTCGCATTTCGCGACTCCAACCCGGCAGGCCCCAACGATCGCCGAAAACGGAGAACTCGGAGAAGAGCATGAAATAGAATTTGAATTAAAACTGCTTGCAGATGTAAGCTTGGTGGGATTACCAAATGTGGGAAAATCTTCTTTGATCTCCGTGATGACGAATGCACATCCTAAAATTGCTGACTATCCTTTTACCACGCTCGATCCGGTACTTGGCAAAGTGGAAATAGGGCACGGAACTTCTTACGTTATTGCCGACATTCCAGGATTAATAGAAGGGGCGCACGAAGGGAGAGGACTTGGCGATGAATTCTTAAAACATGCCGAGCGTACCCGCGTTATCGCCCATGTGCTTGATTCTGCCAGTGAAGATGTGCTAAACGATTATAAAGAAATAAGGGAAGAAATGGTACTTTACAGTCATGATTTTGAAAAAAAAGCAGAGATAATAATTTTAAACAAATGTGACTTAGTCGATGAGCAAAGAATTTCTAAAATTTTAAAACTTTTCCCAAACAGAAAAGTCTTTGTGGTTTCGGCTCTTGCAAGAACCGGTATCGAAAACCTTAAAAATGCACTCTATTACGAAATTCAAAAAGCACCATTTGTTGAATTCACAGTTGATGAATCGATTAACATTTCAATCAATGAAGAACCTTTGATCTCAATTGAAAAAATGGAAAACTCATTTTTCGTTAAAGGTAAAACGATCGATCAACTGTTAAGAAAATATCAGTTAAATCAACCTGATGGAATGGAAATATTCATGAAAAAGTTGGATGAATTAGGTCTTGAAAAGCAACTTGTTAAATTGGGCATCAAAGAAGGAGATACAGTTGTGATAAATGATATGGAGTTTGAATATCATAAATGATTGGAATTTACGGCGGAACTTTTGATCCCGTTCATAACGGTCATTTGATAATCGCAACTGAAATTTTGAACATCACCTCTCTTGAAAAGATAATCGTGATGCCAACAAGAATTCCACCGCACAAAGACGGAAAAGTATCAGCGAATTTTGAAAAGCGTTTTGAATGGACAAAAACTGCATTTGACGGTTTGGAAAATATCGAAATTTCTGATTTTGAGAACAACGCTAATCCATCTTACACCATTGATACGATACGCCACTTTCAGAATAAATACGGCAAAGTTGCGTATATAATGGGTGAAGACAGTTTCGTAAATATAGAAAAATGGTACAAATACGAAGAAATACTTAATTTAGCAAGGCTTTACATCTATCCGAGGTATTGCGATAGAAGTCTTACAACAACTTTGATAAAACGTTTCAAAAATCACGATGTGCATTTTTTGTCCGAAATGCCGATTATCCAGATATCTTCGACTGCGATAAGGGAAAGGGCACAATCCGATCTTTCGATAAGAGGATACGTCCTGGAAAAACTTGAAAAAGATATACTCGAGTTTTACCGAGAAATTGACAATCAAAAGAAAAGCGACGATCAGTAACGAATCACAAGTTATCAACAAAAATAGTGACGTGTAACGCGTAATCGTTGATCAGCAAGAAAAACGTTACAAAAGCCGATTCAACCTGTGGTATGCGATCTTACTTTCCGAGATCTTCTCCAATAGTCGCAGAATAGACAACTGCAAGCATAGTCTGTAAAAGTTCATCATAATAATTAGTTTTGAAGATAACTCTATGACCATCGAGGCGCTTTAATCCTGGGATGAGCATTGATTCGTCTGCCATTTCCGTCGATTTGAAATTGATCTCAACTTCGTAAGGCGCTTCCATTTTGTAAGGTCTTACTGCATTTTTGAATGTTTTAGAAAGCGCAATTTTCGTGCCGTCAATTACTTCTTTTCTCAAGACATTTTTAGGTTTCATGATGGCGGCAAATCTACTCAATCCCTTTTTGGTCTCAACTAAAACAGTGTCTAACATCTCATTTTTTAACTCTTCAACAAGGGCATGATCTCCTACCACCAGAGAAACTGGCACGTCATGATTTCCTGCAAAAGCGGCATTGATCGTCGTTTCACTCATGTGTTTGCCATTTATCTTGAGATCATAAACATCCGTGGAATACGTGTGATCCATCGTACCATGAATTGATCCGACACCTGCGTGATATCCAATGAAGAAAACGGTTGAAAAACTTGAATCAAAGCCTGCCATCATGTAATAATCTCTCAATCCACCGCTTACAAGATATATCCTATCATCGCGCTCTGTGAAATCGTAAGAAAGGTTTTCTCCTTTTGAATGGGAATCGCAAACCAATATCTCATCAATTTTAGAGTTAAATTCAGATGATCTTATACCGTCTATAACCCACCCAACAGTTTCAGCCATGTACTTACCGAGATATCGTGGATCTTTTTCTTCAACTTGATGCCAGGAATTCACACCCGGTAATCCTTCCATGTCGGTAGAAATGAAAATCTTCATAGCATCGCCTCCTCGTATAATATATTTGACCGAAGACTTATATTATGTATCCATCTTCGCCAAAACTCCTCCGCCCAAAAGTTCTTTGTCCTTGTAAAAAGCAATTATCTGTCCTGGAACTGGAACGACAGGTTCATAAAAATGCACAATTGCAGTTATGGGATCAAAACTGCATTTCACAAGGGGAGATGTACTTCGTACCTTACACTCACAATCGAAAAGATATGATTTATCTACAAAAAGATTTAAATCTTTCACGTACGAATGATTTTTAAACAGTTCGGATTTTTTTCCGACTTTGATCGTGTTTTTTAAAGGATCTACATCAACAACGTAAACTTTTTCTCCTGTCGCAATACCAATCCCTTTTCTTTGACCTACCGCATACATTTGGTATCCTTCATGCTGACCTATAATCTTACCATCTACATCCATGACAGGACCCGCACGTAAATTCACGCCATTTGATCTGAAGAAATTACTCAGATCTCCATCTGGAATGAAACACACATCCTGACTGTCCGGCTTTGCTCCAACGATAAGATCGTTTTTAATTGCAATTTGTCTTACATCTGCTTTTTGCATTTCACCGACCGGCAATATAAGCCTATCAAAGAGTTTCTTTTCAACAAGAGAAAGAAAATAAGATTGATCTTTTTTAATTTCATTTGCCATAAAGACTTTTCCCGCTTTAACGATGGCATAATGCCCCGTTGCCCACCTGTCCGATCCCATCTTATCACCAAACATCTCGAGAGCCCAAAATTTCATCTTTTTGTTGCACCATGCGCATGGATTAGGGGTTATCCCTGATTTATATCCATCTAAAAATGCTTGTATTATCCTTTCCCTGAATTCTTTTTTGAGATCGACGACATCAAGGGGAATGCCTATTTTTTTTGATATCTTTAAAGCATCCATGGTGTCATCTGGACTACAACACACTTTTTTCTTTAAATTGTATTTTGAAAAAAACAGATCATCTTCCATCTTAAAATGAATCCCAACGACATCGTATCCCGCCCGTTTCAGCAAAAATGCACTTACAGCGCTATCTACCCCGCCACTCATTGCAACTAAAACTTTCAAATTTGCACCACCAATCAGATCATGATCTTGATTTTACATCCTTAATGATGATATAATAACTAAGAAAAATATTTTTAATCATGTTGCCTTTATTGTGAACTATTCTTTCCAACATTCAATTCCATTTTACACCATTTTTTAATTGGAGATCAAAAATGGATCAATTCATCTTTCAAAAACTCAAATTAAAGAATACCATTTTTTTGAGCAACAAGATGTTGCTATCTTTGAAATTGCTGAACACAAATGCTTTAGACCTTGAAGAAGAAATAAACAAAATAGTGGAAGAAAATCCATTTCTTGAAACGGAAGTACTTACCATGCCAAACGAATACAGAAATGTGAGAAAAACAGATCTTGAAGATGATTACATTGAAAATTACGAATTGGAAAATAGATCTTTAAAAACATATCTCAGCGATCAATTTTATGCCTCAGAATATGATGAATCGGAAGAAAAAATTTTTCTCTATTTACTTGATCTCATAGATAAGCATGGTTTCATAGGATTAGAAGTCAAAGAAATCGCAAAAGATCTGAAAGCGCCTCCTGAAAAAGTGCAAAATGTTTTAAAAATGCTTAAATCTCTTGATCCACCTGGAATTGGAAGTAAAAACATACAAGAAGCGCTGAAATGTCAAACTTATGATAAAGACGTCATCATTTTGATCGACTTAATTGAGATAATCCAAAAAAATCCACAAGAGGCGCTGAAAAGATCTGGAATGTCAAAAGAAAGATTTGAAGCGGCGCTTTCAAAAATCAAAAATCTTAATCCTTATCCGGCAAACGGTTTTTACGAGTCTTCATACATACAATACATTGAGCCGGATATTTTTATAACAAAAAAAGGCGATCAATATGAAGTCATCCTTAACGATCGAATTGACATTAAATTTTCATCGCTCGAATTTTACGATAAACTGATCCATTCCGGAAACCAATCTTACATCGAATTTGCCAAATTAAAATACGATCAGGCCAAGAACCTGATAGAAGCATTCTTAAAAAGAAAAGAAACACTTTTAAAATTCGGCCAGTTAATTGCCAAAAAAGAAGCAGATTTTTTAAATGGTGGCAGATCAACATCTCTTAAGGTGTCATCGGTTGCAGCAGAACTTGGAATAAACGCTTCAACCGTTACAAGAACAATTTCTTCGAAATACGTTAAGACCCCAAGAGGTATATATCCTTTGAAATTCTTTTTTGAAAGGTTTCTGTACAAAAGTAATCATCAAGAAATATCACGAGATGACATAAAGGAAAAAATTTTGAATTACGTATCAAAAGAGGATAAACAGTGTCCATTGTCAGATTCAAAGATAGAAGAAATGTTGATGTTCGAGGGTATAAATTTGAGCAGACGAGTTATAGCCAAATACAGAGATGAACTCGGAATACCTTCTTCTTCGAAGAGAAAAATGGCATGAGAACCGTCATTTTTGCCGGAGGAGATTACAAAGAGCATGACTTTTACAGATCGACGATTAACTTTTTCAATCTCAAAATAGCAGCCGATTCAGGTGCAAATTTTTTGAAATTCATAAACGTCGTTCCAGATATTTTGATAGGAGACATGGATTCAATCGACGAAGAGACGTTACACTTTTGCGAAGAAAATGGATCCAAGATCATTCGATTCCCATCTCAAAAAGATGAAATAGATACAGAACTTGCCATGATCGAAGCATCAAAGATCGGATCTGAAACTATTTTTATCGCCGGTGCGTTTGGTACAAGACTTGATCAAACATTGGGTGTTTTCAGACTGATGGAACGTTTTAGGAACAGCATAATTTTCAACGAAGATGTTTGTTCCTTTATCATAGATCATCCGTTAGATCTTGAAAGCATAATTGGAGAAACATGGTCGATAATACCTCTTCAAAAAGATGCCAATAACGTTTCTCTTAAAGGATTTAAATATGATCTGAATCATAGAAAAATGGAATATCTCAGACCATACGGAATAAGCAATGAATCTTCTGAAAATCATGTTTCCATAGATCCAGGAGATGGCAAATTGCTTGTTTTCAGATATCACTCAAGATCTTTCGGATGGATAGATGAACTTTCTTTCAAATTGAAATAGAGGTGATGAAAAATGAGGGAGGAAAAAACGATCCGTCAGTTGAAAAAAGAGGCTATGTTGTTGAAGATCAAGGGCTATTATAACATGACCAAATCTGAATTGGCTGAAGTTATTTCACGAAGAAGAATGGAACTTTCCAAAAAGATTCGAGAACTCGATAAAATGGAAATCGATGAACTGAGAAAGTTGTCAAAAGAATTCGATCTAAAAGTGCCATGGAAATCTGCCAGAAGTACCTTTGTAAAAAAGATAAAAGCCCTTTTCGAAAATCTTAAGTTGAACGGTGAATTAGAAGAACAAAAATTCGAAAAAAATAAAGTACCATCTCAAAATATTTCTTCTTTTGAAACGCAGAAAGTGCAAAATGTTAATAAAGCACCCGAAACAGTTATATCGCTTCCTGTGAGTTATTTCAAAGACAAATTTTGCGGTCTTGAGGTAAATCCAAATTGGATCCATTTTTACTGGGATTTTTCACCTAAAAATCTTGAAATCATAAAAGAACATTCAAATCTTGTCCTGCGCGTTTACGATGTCACATACATAGAATTCAACGGCATAAATGCCCACAGAACTTTTGAGATGGAAATAGACGAAAAAATGAAAAAATATTATGTTTTTGTGCCACAATCCGGTGCAGATTACATTGCAGAAATAGGATATAAAGAAAACAACAGATTTGTGCCTCTTTTAAGATCTAATCTTGTTTCGACACCTCCTTCTTCAGCAAAAATAGCGCAGATGGAACTTTGGATGGATCTCAGATCAAAAAGAAAGTTCACGGAAATGAGTCCTTCCAGAAAAGTTTTGAGAATAGAGAAACTCGTAGGATTTTCTTCCATGCCAACAAGTGGATTTAAATCAGGCGGCGGATCGTTTTTCATACTTAGCGGGAGGCGAGGATCTTGAAAGGGAAAGTACTCTTGATGCTTCATGCTCATTTGCCGTACGTCAACCATCCAGATCATCCTTATTTTCTCGAAGAAAACTGGCTGTTTGAAGCTATAACCGAAACTTACATTCCATTGCTTATGGCTTTTGAAAGACTTGAAAAAGATAACGTCCCTTTTGGTATCACAATTTCTTTGAGCCCCCCTTTGATTGAAATGTTTGCTGAACATACGCTTGTTGATAAATACAGGAGACATCTCGAATCGCTTATAGAACTTGCGAAGAAAGAGGTCGATCTCACAAGGAAAGAAGAAACACCAAAGCACGAAATGGCTCTGAAATATCTCAACGATTTTAAGGAAGAACTTGCATTTTTTGACAATTACAATGGAAATCTTTTGACAGCATTTAAGAATGTGCAAAGAACCGGAAATGTTCAATTGATAACGTGCAATGCTACCCATGGATTCCTTCCGCTGATGAAGATAAATCCAAAAGCAGTGCACGCTCAGATTGCGATAGGTGTTAAAGCATTCGAAGAAAGAATAGGAGATCATCCAAAGGGAATGTGGCTTGCCGAATCAGGATACTATCCGGAACTTGACAAAGAACTTGCCACGCAAGATGTAAACTTCTTTTTCGTCGATTCGCATGGCTTATGGTATGCGGATGTCCCGCCTCATTACGACGTTTACAGACCAGTTATGACTCCTTCGGGAGTTTTTGTGTTCGCGCGAGATCCAGAATCAAGCGAACAAATTTGGTCTGCTCAACTTGGCTATCCGGGTGATTCAAATTACAGAGAGTTCTACAGAGATGTGGGATTCGATAGACCTTTTGATTACATAAGACCCTACGTTGATCCATCAGGAGTCAGAACAAATACAGGTATAAAATACCATAAAATAACAGGCAACGTTTCTCTGGGAGACAAAGCGCTTTATAACCCTGAAAATGGTCTTCAAACGGCTTTAAATCATGCAAAAGACTTTGTCCAAAAGAAAGCATCTCAGGTACGCAGACTTAAAGAACAAATGGGAGTTGAACCTGTTATAGTCGCTCCTTTTGATGCGGAACTTTTTGGTCACTGGTGGTATGAAGGGCCTAATTTCCTTGAATTTTTTTTAAAAGAATCCGCAAAATCAGATATTTTTGAATCTTCAACACCGGACAGGGTTTTAACTTCACTCGATGATGTTCAAATTTTAACTCCAGCCAAATCAAGTTGGGGTGCGAACGGATACAATGAAACGTGGATAAATGGTTCTAACGATTGGATATATCCCCACCTTCACGAAGCGGAGAGTAGAATGAGTGAACTTGCAAGTCAATATTTAAATGCCTCCGATTCCCTTTACATACGTGCACTCAACATGTGCGCAAGGGAATTGTTACTTGCAGAATCAAGTGATTGGGCTTTTATAATGACGACGGGCACTTCTGTTGAATATGCAGTTAACAGAACTAACACACATTTATCACGTTTTCTTGAGATATATGATGCAATAAAGTCGCATAATATAGATGAGAGAGTGATAGAACTTTACGAGTGGCTCGATCCGATTTTTCCGTACATTGATTATCGAGTCTACGCATGACTAATTTTGTATTTGGAAATCAAAAGATCAGGAGGTAAAAATGGTAAGGAAAATGAGTACTATGGATGGAAACACGGCTGCAGCTCATGTATCTTACGCTTTTACGGAAGTTGCCACAATATATCCAATAACCCCATCTTCTCCAATGGCCGAACTTACGGATTTGTGGTCTGCTCAGGGAAGGAAAAACATTTTTGGTCAGAGGGTAAACGTCGTGGAAATGCAATCCGAAGGTGGTGCCTCAGGCGCAATGCACGGAGCCTTGGCTGCAGGATCCCTTGCAACAACTTACACAGCGTCTCAGGGTTTGCTTTTGATGGTTCCGAATATTTACAAGATAGCAGGTGAACTTTTACCTGGGGTTTTCCATGTTGCAGCAAGAACGATAGCCGCCCATGCGCTATCCATATTTGGAGATCATTCAGATGTTATGGCTGTAAGGCAAAGTGGAGTCGCATTGCTTGCTTCTGGCAGTGTTCAAGAAGTTATGGATCTCGGAAGTATTGCGCATTTATCGGCAATAAGATCGAGAATCCCATTTTTGCATTTCTTCGACGGTTTTAGAACATCTCACGAGATTCAGAAGATAGAGGTGTTTGAATACGATGAACTTGCAAAATTGCTTGATTGGGATGCTTTTAAGGCTTTCAAAGACAGAGCCCTTAATCCAGAGCATCCTAAAACCATGGGAACAGCTCAGAACCCAGATATCTTCTTTCAGGCCAAAGAATCTTCCAACAAATTTTACATGGCCGTGCCAGATATCGTTGCCGATTACATGGAAAAGATATCAAAACTCACCGGCAGAGAATACAAACCTTTCAATTATTACGGAGATCCGAATGCCGATCGTATTGTAATCGCTATGGGGTCTGTAACAGAGGCGGCATCGGAAGTGGTTGACTATTTGAATTCCAAGGGTGAAAAAGTTGGCCTGATCAAAGTGCATCTTTACAGACCTTTTTCAGAAAAGTACTTCTTGGATGTTCTACCAAAAACGGTTAAGAAAATAGCCGTGCTCGATAGAACCAAGGAATCTGGTTCTCTTGGTGAGCCACTTTACGAAGATGTAAGAACTTTATTTTACGGCAGGCAAAATGCTCCTCTTATAGTTGGAGGACGTTACGGTTTGAGTTCGAAAGACACAACACCTTCCCAGATAAAAGCTGTTTTCGACAATTTAAATCAACAGACTCCAAAGAATTGGTTTACCATAGGTATTGTAGATGATGTGACAAACACATCTTTGTCAACTAAAGAAAAATTAAATACTTCCGCAGAAGGCACTATAAGATGCAAGTTCTGGGGATTTGGATCGGACGGCACTGTCGGCGCAAACAAAGATGCCATAAAGATCATAGGTGATAACACCCAAATGTATGCGCAGGGATATTTTGCTTATGATTCACATAAATCCGGAGGCGTCACCATTTCTCACCTGAGATTTGGAAAGCATCCCGTAAGATCAACTTATCTTATAGAAGAAGCGGATTATGTTGCATGTCACAAACAATCTTACGTTTACCAGTATGACGTGTTGGATGGGCTCAAAAAAGGTGGAACCTTTGTTCTCAACACGATCTGGAAAGAGTCAGATCTCGATCAAAAATTGCCAGGTAAGATGAAACGATATTTGGCCCAAAACAACGTGAATTTCTACATAATAGACGCCACGCATATTGCAATGAATATAGGACTTGGCGCAAGAATAAACATGATAATGCAATCTGCATTTTTCAAACTAACAAATGTTATACCGATAGACGATGCCGTTAAATATCTGAAAGAGGCCATAGTCCATTCTTACGGTTCCAAAGGAGAAAGGGTTGTTCAGATGAATTATCAGGCTGTGGATCAGGGAATAAACTCACTTGTAAAGGTTAAAATACCTGATTCATGGAAGAATGCAAAAGCGGAAGAAAATATGCCTTCTATTCCCGAAAGACCTGATTTTGTAAAAAATATCGCGGATGTCATGAACAGACAGGAAGGAGATAATTTGCCAGTCTCCGCCTTTGTTGGACGTGAAAACGGCGAATT
>JAJYYZ010000069.1 GCA_021800445.1 bacterium
GTCTCAAATGTATGCTAGCACAATGCACGGAGAGTTTTTTTATACGCCTCTTCTGGGTGAAAGTTACCTAGCTGAGCATTTTTCTCCAATAGTGTTTCTTGTTTATCCGATTTACTATTTAGCGCCATCTCCAGAAACTTTACTGGTACTGCAAAGTTTTCTTATTGGTTTTTCTTCCGTTCCCCTATTTTTGCTCTCAACGGAGCTGTTATCCAAACGGCACACGATTAACCGCAATATGGCAGGTATCGTTTCTGTAATTCTTGCCATTTCTTACTTGTTATCCCCTTATACGGAGAGTCTTCTAAGTTTTGATTTTCATTTGATGGCTTTCTTGATCTTTCTTGTCCCACTATCGTATTATTTATTTTTGAAGAAAAAATGGCTAGGTGAAGGAATTACACTTGCACTAATTATAACGCTGCATTCAGCTTTTGTTATAATCGTAGTCTTTATTTTGCTATCACAACTATGGATAATATTAAGGGAGAAGAAGGGACTTAAAAATAAGGTATCTTATCTGCAATCTTCTCTTGATTTCAAAAGTAAATCATTGATTTTTTTCTTATTTTTTGTCATGCTGTTGTATTTTATTCTAGCACCCACTGCCAAGGGATTCATAGCTACTGGGAGTTTACAACTATACCCGACCTCCGTGGCTGTATCTTCATCGCCTGCCAATAGTCTTTCTGGACTTTTCTTGCTATTATTCACTAAACCGGGCATTGTTTTCGGGTACTTACATACAAACTATCATTACAAAATCAGTTATGCATTTTATGCATTTGCTGGAGCGGGCTTTATTTCGTTTCTTGATCCTGTGCTATTGATAGCAACCATACCTTATTTTGTTTATTCTTATTTTTCTTCTTATTTGCCTTACTATCAACTTGGATATCAGTACAACGCTATGCTAATTCCGTTTGTTTTTGTGATAACGGCCTTCGCGATCTCAAGGACGATCGAAAGGCTTAGCAAGCGCTCAATAGGAAAAATAGTAACTCCCAAAAGGGCGATAGCATTGTTTATAGTTGTGATATTGACAGGTACAATTTTCGAGCTTCCTATGACTCCACTGGCACCTCCGTCAATGTTTGTCCAGTACGGTGCAATGGCGGATTTTCCAAATTATCATTATACAGCGGGTTCAAAGGTAGCGTTCCTTCTCCAGAAGGAAATCGGGAATAACCAACCATATTTGTTAACGACAAATAACATATTCCCTGTATTTGCTAATGACAAAAACGCTTACGCTGATATTTTCATTGATACTTCGTCGTTCCGACAAATGATCTATGATTATAAATTCGAATATCTTGTGATTCAACCTGGAAGCGGTTGGTCCAACGTTGGATTCCCCAGCATGAGTTCTCTAACCTCTAATGCGACATTCATCTCTCACTATGGAATCTTAATGAAATCGTTTGGTTCTTCTGCGGTTATCGTGTATAAATTGAACTATTCTGGTCAAACACAGATAATAGAATAAATATTCGATATGAAATAAGTCAATGCGTCCATCCTATGAAATCTTTAAAAGTGCAACAACGTATGTTCTATCCTTTGATTGGCAAGGTAAACTAAAATTACCAAACCAAGTTATGAATCATGCTACCTCTTTTTGACTTTATTTGAACATCATAGAGGCGGGTATCATGTCACTCGCTCTTAAACTACTGGAAATCAAGAGTGCCCTCTCTTTTTATCGTTCTCAAATAATCTCTTGAGGGTCCATTGACGATTAATTTTTGTGGAAAGTGCCACGAAAACAAGTGTCAAATAATACTTTGTGTGTTGAAAACATGAACACTTTAAAAGCGTAAACCAATCTGAAAAATCCAATTTATTTTTGTAACCATAGATATACGCTCGTACTTTACTCTCTACAAAGTAACATAAGCAAGACTTCTTAACTACTCTACTAGTGGAATTTTGTAGAGATAAATACATTGTTTCTCTTCCGGCCATATAACGTCTGGCCCTATTAGAAACGCTACGTAGGTATTCAGAATAATTTGATGCTCCGTCAATTAACATTTTCGTTTCACTAGTGTGCACCCTATATTTTGTTAGTTTTTCTGAAGAGAAATACATTTTTCCGTGAGCAAATGATGCTGCTTGAAAGAAGATGTATGAATCATCTGAAGCCTCGAGTTGGCTAAGATAGCTGCTATTCAACATGAGTACTTCTTTTCTTACAGCCATAGACGAGCAATTAAAATCCTGATTGCATGAGATCAACTTCCCAAGCTTGAATTTTTTAATAGGAAGAGCCACAGTTAAGGATTTACTGATTCCTTTAATTTTGTGATTTATTGGGTTTCCTTTGTCGTTTACAAAACTCTGTTCGTTATGAATATAGAGCATTTCGCGATCTGTGAACATATCAAAGATGAATTTGAGCTTGCTTGGTTCAAAAAGATCATCATCGTCCAAAAAACACAGTATATTCCCATGGGAGACATTCAACGCAGACCAGATAAAATGACCAACCAGATCGTTGTTATCGTTTATGACTATAATGCTATTTTGTTCCATAAATTGATCCATTTTTGAATCTGCATAATTTTTTACCACTATAACTTCATAATACCGCCTATCTAGACTCTGCTTTAATACCGAATAAAGAGTCTCAAGTAGAAAATTGGATCTATTGTATGACTTAATTATGACACTAATAAACGGAAGTTTATTTGACGAACGACTTATACTGCTGGAAGGGTTCTCAGGGATTACCGTACTACTTCGAACTTCAATCGGCAACTAATAAAAGAACCCTTCTATCATTTTTATAAAAGTAAAATTATCCTGAATCTTAATAATGTTATCTTTTCATTGAAATCTAAAACACTTTCTCGAAGCAGTTTTTATCTTATTATGGATGAAATAACGAAAAATGGCTACAACTTACCTTGTCCGTCGCAAGAATCGAATAATTTATGATTACTCTGAAAATTTTATTGCAAAAATTTAAGCATTCAAAACAATGGCAATTACTGTGTGATGTAGCCTATTAGCATCAAGTTAAAACTAATATAATAGACTAGAAATTGATTCGTTTAATTTTCCGTGCCTGGCGCTCCTAAGCTAGCCATCACGCTTTCTCATACAAAGAATAAAAAATGAATAAGAGATTGCATAATTATTTCGTTCATTTTAAAATTTGAAGACGCATCAATTTGCTATTTTTACAGGATATTTCATTAACCGCATATCATTAAATAAATTGTTGGTATTATTTACATTAGCGTTGAGATAAACATGCTAGTAAATGTCATGGGGGAAGTAGCAAGGAGGGGTGGAGGGCAAGCATACATGAAAGATATGATTCTTTCTCTTCATGATTCTTTTAGAGTATCGCTTATCACAGATGCGACAAACGACCCATTTGGCATATTACATTGTGTTGATAAGTTAGTTAGCGTTAGTTATTCTTACAAGGAAAATCAAAACATTCTAAAGGAGATCCTTCAGGTTAGACGATTGCGTCATCAGCTTAATAACATTAATTTAGAGAAGGGATTAACAATCAACAACCATCCTAACATATTTCTGAAGAAGGGTGATTTTAATATTTTGCATGGTTTCTCCTTCCTTGACTTCATTATAAATGAAAACGGAAAAATAAAAAACAAATTGCTGTTTGAGATTATAAAGTGGTCTCGCATTTATAAAATCTATGATCTGGCAGACTTTATCGCAAATTCTACTTATACAAAAGATTTGGCGGGACCCTTATTTAGAAGACTCGGGATATCCCCTAATACCATAGAAGTACTATATCCGACTTTTCGAAGTGACTTTGTACTTTCAAGAAAAGAAAATGGGATACTATCCTTTCAAAGGATAAATAAAGAAAAAAAATTAGAAACGATTTTAGAAGTGGCCAGAAAATATAACGGTCACTTCGTCATAGCAGGTGCAGTAAATGATGGTGATCAGGAATATTATAAAAAACTGATTAGAGAGAAAACAAAAAACGTCGACATTTTGCCTAACCCTACAGAGGAGGAGAAAAGGAATCTTTTTCTCAATTCTAAAATTTTCTTACATACAAACAAAAAAGAACATTTTGGTATCAGCATTGTCGAAGCTATGTCACACGGTTTAGTTCCTGTTGTTCCGAAATCAGGAGGGCCATGGGTAGATATCATCAAAAGAGGGAAATTTGGGTTTGGATATTCAGACAATGAAGAACTTTTACAGGCCCTAGATGAGGCAAGGAAAACTTCAGAAGTATTTCAAAAACAAATATCTGAATCAACAGCGCGATTTTCTTTTGATCAATTCCGCTCACGTCTTAATGCGTTGGTAGTTCGCAAATCAAATGCCGCTGTCTAATTACTCCTAGTAAATTATTGCAGTTCAAATTGCAAAATATTCAGAGTAGCGTGATGAACACCTTTAGCACCTTGGGAATATGCAACAATGCAAATTTTTTGTAGATTGCGGACGCAAAATCGATTCAGTCAATTCCTTTATTTTAAAAAATTTCTTTGAACGTTCCCTAATAGCCGTGGCGATCACAGAATTTCGACAGGCATGATAGCGATATCATAAAGAATTATAGATACATAAAGAGTATAGGAAAAATGGTTTTTGAAGCCATAAATGCCTCTTCATAGAGTTCAGGTATTCAGCATGAAGAAGGTTTCAGATAGACATGGAATCCT
>JAJYYZ010000070.1 GCA_021800445.1 bacterium
TCTTCGGACAAGTGGGTACTTTGATTTAAGGAAATTAGACAGTACAAAAATACATGCGTCTGCGAACTGGAAAAATTTAAAGAAATTGGAAAGTGCAAAAACATTATTGATAGAAAGGCAGGTGAGGCGGCAATTCTTCTCCGACTTACAGAAGATCGGAGTCTCCTTGCCACAAGAACGATGAAATACAGTCAATGTTTTTGTTTAAATATTACGCGTTACTCATCACTGATCACCATTCCCTAATCTCTAATCCCTTTTCTCTCTAGGCTATACGCCATATGCCACGCTGCTTCATGTTATAATTAACGTAACGCATAAGGAAAGATTTCAAGAAGGTGATTGTAATTCCTATTTCGTTCCAGTTTGCTTCTTTTAATAACTGTTTCTGGGATGTTGATACGTCTAAACTTGATATCATCAAAGATAAAAATTTCATAATTGCCAGAGTGCTCGAGTATGGCATCATGGAACAAATTAAAGAATTGAGAAATATATATTCGGACAATGAAATAAAATACGTTGTTAAAAATTCAAGAAACATTTCAAAACGTGTCGCAACATTTTGGTCTACCATTCTTGATATACCTACTGAGGAGGTATATGCATGTTCTCAACAGAATTCATACCCTTTAAAACACTCAAAGTGATAGATCTCATAGCGCCATTTGTTGATGATTTTTATCTTGCCGGTGGTACAGCCTTATCAATTTATTACGGTCATCGTGAGAGCGAGGATTTAGACTTCTTTACCGATAAAGAATTCATACCTGATATATTTTTAGGAAATTTAAGGAAAAATGGTGTAAATGTTGAAAAAATACAGATTTCTCCATTTACAATCCATTGCATTTTAAACGATGTTAAAATCAGTTTTTTCAGATACGACTATCCTTTGATCGAACCATTGAACAATTTTGAAAAAATAAAGATTGGATCTGTTCTGGATATAGCTTCCATGAAACTTGCCGCGATACTTGGAAGATCAGAAAAAAAGGATTATTACGATATCTACGAAATTTTACAACATTTAACTTTTGAAGAAATCATAAAGGGATTTAAAAAGAAATTTGGCGAAGAAGTAGATCTTTACCAATTGGTAATGACAATTGAATACTTTGACGGCGTTGAAAATACTCCGGAACCGAAAAGAGCCGAAAGAACATGGACAGAAGTTAAAACTTTTCTTCGACAGCATTCGAAAGAATATTTAAAAATCATTGAATCTCTCTAATCTCCAATCTCTAATCCCTTTTCTCTCTGGGCCATACGCCATGTGCCATTGGCTATTGGCCATACGCCAAAGAAGGCCATGCGCTTTTCCGCTGATTACTGATTACGCGTTACGCGTCACTGATCTTTATGCTAAAATATAATCAAATCATATCGGAGACAAAAATGGATAACGTCAAAACAACGAAAAACAAAATCTCAACTTTTCTGAATTCTCATCAAACCGTTATAAGCGGAACGTTTTGGATAACGTTTTTTACTTTGTCTTCAAAGCTCTTTGGATTCATAAAGCAAATCCTTATCGGAATGTTTTTTGGAACAAGCAAAGGATACGATGCCGTTGTTATAGCGTCAGGACCTGCCGGCTTCGTTTCTGGAATAATTGCCGGTGCGTTTGCAGCCATAGCAATTCCGCTTTACCTCGAAGAAAAGGCCAAAAACGGCGATGAATCTGCAAAAAAATTCGCGAGAGGCCTTTTGGGCTTTACCTCTGTCTTTTTATTGCTCTTCGGTCTTTTACTTTTGATCTTTCCGGACTTTTGGATAAAGATCTTCGCACCGGGCTTTTCTGGTCAAACAGTTCAACTTGCAAGAGAATATCTCAGAATCTTTGCAATATTGCCGCTTTTGACAGGATGGTCGTCTATTTTCAGCACATTTTTAAGAGGAGAGCGAAAATTCTTTCAAACGGCACTTGCATCCTTTTTCATAAATCCGGTTGTAATCGTTGGCCTTTTGATCTTTGCGCCTTCCATGAAAGAAGGAGGATACGTTATAGCGCTTGAATTGGGAACAGCCTCAACGGGAATTTTTTCATATTTTTTCGGAATGAAGATCTGGGGCAAATTTCCGTTCGGAATGCTTTCTAACGACAAAATCAAAAGGTCTGTGTATCTTGCATCTCCTCTTTTCATATCAACTGCCTTCGGAACCATAAGCAGTTTGACGGATAAAGGCTTTGCTTCCGCACTGCCTGCAGGTGCCGTCTCATCTTTGAACTATTCGTGGACCATAATCACAGTCA
Organism: bacterium; assembly: GCA_021800445.1. GTDB lineage: Bacteria > Thermotogota > Thermotogae > Mesoaciditogales > Mesoaciditogaceae > Athalassotoga. The sequence goes on from JAJYYZ010000070.1 coordinate 2,258, forward strand.
TCTATGGTCTTGTCACATCCGGAGTGTTGTCATCATCTTTCACAAGTGTCTCCGAGAGTGCCGTGGTCTCAGATGAGATTGCGCTGAGAGATAAGACAAGAGCGATGAATGAATTTTTCATAAAAGCGCTCGCCCCTATAATGGCTTTCTTGATAGTCGCGGCATCATGGATTGTGAGCGTGATATATCAAAGAGGGGCTTTCAACGCAGAATCCGTTCAAATGACCGCAATGGCTGTAATAGGGTTTTCGACGATGATTATAACATCTCCAATCACAGGCGCACTCGGCAACATCTACATAGCAAAAAAGAAAACGTGGAGATTGACGTCTTTAAGTTTGCCGTTTATTCTTTTGAACGCATACATGGATTGGGTTCTGATGGGACCATTCAAGCAGGGAGGAATCGCCGCATCATCGAGTATCGTCTCATTCGCATGGATGATAGTGCTTTTGATCGATCTCAAGTACAAATTCAAAATATCCAAACTTTTCAGTGCTAAAACAATCTTGCCTTTGATAACTTCTGTCATCTACGTCTGGCTTTTTGTCTCGCCACTTGCAGGCCTTCACAGCCGTGAAAAGTTGGTGCTTGAAATACTCATCGCCGGTGTCATGGTACTCTTCTTCACAAGAAATGAGACGAGGATGATATTGAAAAGAATAACGAGAGCAAAGAGAAAATAGAGATTAGGGGTTAGGGAAAAAAGCGGCGTATGGCAAGTGCGGCTGAGAAATTGTGTTAACTCTAATGGGTGGAAGTCCCATCGAAATAATGCTTAACCAGCAGTTTCGTAGTTAGCCTTGGAGATATTCAGGTAACTGAATGTTTTAAGCGTAGGCAAACAAAGTGGTGGGCCGAAAACGATGAGTTGAAGTGATTGAGTCCCGAAAACGCCAAAGTTGGGAAAGGCCGATGAGTTTTTCTACTCACAAGGCAACATTGTTGAAAGCGAGAAGGTGAGTTTTCAATGGCACCCCGGGATCTGAGAACTCGGCACGTCATAATCGAGAGTTAACAGAAACTCAGGAGATCCTGTCTGTTCTCTGAATAAGAGTATGCCTTACAAGTTTAAAAAGCGAGGAAGGCAAAAGACGGACAGGAAGTCGGATAGTTGCGTAGTATCTAAGAAACGGCGTAATGGCCGCGGAGAGAAGGCAACTACATTAAGAGGATTTGTAAGGGAAACAATTGCTGCACACAGAGGTGGGAAAACGATTGGAAACGAAACTTGCAAGGATAGCACAGATTGCGAAAGAAAGGCCGAAGGAGAAATTCACAAGTTTAGCGCATCTCATAAACGAAGAAATGTTGCTTGAATGCCACAACGAACTGAAAGCAAATAAAGCGGCCGGTGTTGACGAGGTTACCAAAGCGGAATACGAAGAAAACCTTCAAGAAAACATTAAAAGGCTACATGAATCACTGAAGGATATGACCTACATTCCGCAACCAGTCAGACGGGTGTACATTCCCAAACCCGGTAAATCAGAACTAAGGCCTCTCGGAATACCGGCATATGAAGATAAGATAGTACAACTGGCAATAAGCAAGATACTCACAGCCATATTCGAGCAGGACTTCATGAATTTCTCATATGGATTCAGACCGAACAGAAGTGCCCATGACGCTTTAAGAGGCCTAAATGAAATTATAATGACAAAGAAAATAAACTGGATAGTAGATGCGGACATAAAAGGCTTCTTCGAGCATGTAGACCACGCATGGATGATGCGATGTTTAGAAGTAAGAATCGCGGACACATCGTTGCTAAGGTTAATAGCGAGGATACTGAAATCCGGAGTAATGGAAAACGGTGAGATCAGTCCAACTAAAGAAGGAACACCGCAAGGAGGCATAATATCTCCGATACTTGCAAATATCTACTTACACTATGTGTTAGACATATGGTTTGAGAGGATAATGAAAAAGCGGTTTAGGGGAAATGCCGAAACGGTAAGATACGCAGATGATTTTATCTGTGGTTTTCAATACAAAGAAGAGGCAGAAGATTTCTATAACGAGTTAATACCCACATTTCGCACATCTTTGATCAGAAATAATATTTTTCATATTCAACTCCCAAAAGTTTTATCACTTTGATCTGCAAGTCTTTTAAATTCGCTATCTGCGTGGTTGTTTGCCCATCTGCTACCACATTTACAACGGTTATGTTCATGAAGTTCTGACATATCCACCTGAATGTCGGCCTGTTCGTAGGCTTTTTCAACTGATTCGGAAATGTTTGCCCTGTCTCTTTCAATGTCCTCCTCGTATAATGTATTCGAAGATATGAAAAACATATTTCATTAACATGTAACCTATGGTCATTGAAAATTTAATATTTATACATACACATTGAATGGAATCTTGCGTTTTATCCCGGCATCCTGTAA
>JAJYYZ010000038.1 GCA_021800445.1 bacterium
TTGACTTTTTCCCAAAATTCATCAGATAACTTCCATGATTTTATGCTTTTTTCCTCTGCCTGTTTCATATTTCATCACCCAAAACAATTTTACAACATTTTCCATCATTTATTTAAGGATAAACTCTTAGTATATACCACTGTTTTAAACGTGCAAAACAAGATTTAAATATTACCTTGAAAATTCAACCCTTGTATTATTTGTTTTTGGATAAATGAAAAGACAATAATCGGTCCAATCGCCATATAAAGAGATGCAATCATTATATAAGGCCATGGGGTAATACCTGCTGTATTAGGAGTAGCTTGAAACAATTGAATACCAACTGCAAGAGGGTATAATTTATTATTTGTTATATAGATTAGAGGTCCCATAAAATCCCCCCATGCACCAAAAAACTGAAAAATTGAAACCACTGCAAGTGCCGGTTTAGCAAGAGGAAGTATTATTCTGTAAAAAATGTAAAACTCGTTTGCACCATCCAAACGCGCTGCTTCAACGTAACTAATTGGTATTTGTCTGAAAAACTGTCTAAATATAAATATGTAAAACATTCCTCCACCAAAATATGCTGGAACTATTAAAGGAAGGTAAGTATTTAGCCAACCAAAAGACTTAAATATTTGATAAAGAGGTAACATAAGCGTTATCCCTGGAATCATGGTAGCAAAGGCTAAAAATGCGAAAAACAATTTATCTCTTCCAGGCCATTTTAGAACTGAAAAACCATAGGCCACGAAAGAAGAAGATAAAACTACTCCTAAAGTTGATAAAGATGCATACAAAATACTATACTCTAATTCTCTAAAAAAAGGCATTTCATGAAAAATTTTAGTGAAATTGCCCCACTGAATCGTCTTTGGTAAAATAAAAGGATTTGGGTGAAGAAAAAAACCTGAAGGTGTTTTTAAACCATTTAAAATGGTAACAATAAGGGGAAAAATGAAAACAATTGAAATTAAAATCAACATTATTAACCATATTACCTTCCTCCCTCTTATCTTACTGTTCATATACTACCCACCACTTTTGTGTTATCCATATGATAGCGCTTATGGCTAAAATTAAAAGAAACAACATTACCGATTCTGCTGAAGCAAAACCAAATTGAAAATAATTGAAAGCATGATTATATATATCCAAAACAGGTGTCAATGTTGAATTTCCAGGACCTGGTGCTATATAAGCTTGCATAAATAATTGAAGATCGCCAATGGTAGCAAAAAGAAGATTTAAAAATATGCTCGGTGACAACAAAGGCAGTGTTATGCTAAAAAATCTTCTTATCGCTCCTGCTCCATCTATTCTTGCGGCTTCATAATAAGATCGAGGAATGTTCTGTAATCCACCAAGAAATATCAATGTTGATCCTCCAACTCCCCATTGTGCCCATATTACGTAAGTTATCTTTGCTAAATTAGGATCATTAATCCAACCAGGACTCCCTATCCCCAAAAAGCGTGTGACCATATCGATAATTCCGCTACTAGGGCTAAATAAAAGCATAAAAATCATGATCATCGCGACTCCTGGAACAACAGACGGTAGATATATAGCAGTTCTAAAAATACCATTCATCTTGAAAGAATTATCTAAAAGAAGTGCCAGTCCCAGTCCTAAGATCAAACCCACTGGTATTGCAAGAATAGCAAAATAAATTCCATTGTAAAAAACCGTGGCTGTTAATCCTCTTTGGAATAATTCGATGTAATTTTGAAATCCAACAAATTTTGGTGGAAGCATTCCTCTTGATGCGTAAAACGATAAATTTATTCCATAAATCAAGGGATAAATTGTAAAAATAGATATTCCTATTAGCAGGGGTGATATAAACAATAAAACATACATAATTTGTTTATTCTTCATTTCGAGATCACCTTTCTTCATGAGTTAACATATGTAAAATGAAGACTTAATCATGAAAATACCCTTTTTCTAAATACCTTCTTGAATCAATTCAATTTTGAAACTTTTTGCTATTCCTCAATTCTTTTTTGACCCTCACCCCATAACGATCTGCCACCAGGGTGTAAAATTTTTTTGTCCCAAAAATTCTTTCAACCAAGGTGACAGGTATGTTGCGGAGATCTTCAGATGTGTTTTAAATTTCCCTTCTTCAGACGTTGTTTTTAATCTCGTCTTCTTTACTTTTCAACAAATGGACTTTGATTCTATTTCTTCAGAACTCCTTCGGTCTTATTCTCCCATTCAAAACAAGAACCGTCCTTACGACCCTTCTTCTTTGCTTAGGCTCTTTTTCATCTTGAATCTTTTCAATTTAGAATATGACTTTTACACATCAAAGCGCATTGATTCTGTCTTGTCTCGCGATTACTTGGACCTTTGCGGCTTCTCAGATCAATTCCCTTGCTATACAACTTATTTTTATTTCAAACAGCGCTTTGATTTCCACGTCCTTTTCCAATATTCTTTCAAAGACGAGATCAATGCTTCTGCCGGCCTTGTTATTGTTGCTGATTCAAAACCTATCGCCGCTTACGGCAATGTCCTTCTCCGACCTATTCATTCTTACAATAAAACTCTCAACGACAAATATGGATTCAAAGTATTCTGGTTAGCGGTCATCTATCCTTTCTATTTCCCTTTTTATTTCTCTTTCGACAAAGCTTCTGCCCATGATAACCCTATGCTTTTAAATTCTTTCAAATATCTCAATTTGCTTGACACTAAAACTTCCAACATCTTTTTTACCGCCGACAAAGGCTTCGATGCACTCGAGACGCTCTATAAACTTATTTCTCTTGACCTGATCCCTTTCATTAGGGCAAAAAAGTCTCATCTCAAAGATCATTTCTATCTAAATACCTTCTTATTAACTCTTAACGGAAATGGGAATACTTTCAAATAGAGCAGGATCAAATTAGAATTTTTAAACCATGATCTCACGATTTAAAACTTTTATTTCTCAGTGAATAGCGTAAAATTGATCAAGATCTTTTTGAGATTGCTGTTGAGCCCATTCAAGAGCTGCTTGAGGAGTTAATTTACCATACTCAACTTTCGAAACTGCAGAAGCAAGAGTATCCCATAGTTGTGCTTTAGTAGGAACAGTTGGGAGTCTGAGATGCCCATAATTAAGGATTTGTTTAAGAAAATATAACATTGCAGGGTCATCTTTATACATGATCATTGCTTCAGATTTTACTGCCGGTATGTTAGCTGATGCCTTATCATAATATACAGCCCCAGGACCAATAGACATATATTCTGCAAATTTAAATGCATCAGAAATATTTTTTGATCCAACAGGTATTACTGTAGCATGTCCTCCAGACCATGTTGCTATTGGCATTCCCGCAGTAGGAACAGGCAAAGGTGCTAATCCATAATCTATGCCATATTTAAAGCCTATTGAGTCAAACCATGAAAGGTTCCATGCACCACTTAAGAAAAAAGCCAATTTTCCTTCTGCAAATGCTACATTAACACCAGGAAAAGCTCCCATGAAACCAGAAACTTTGGTAGGGGGAAATTCATCAGAAAGCCATTTGTACATATCCATTACTTGTAAACCCGCAGGACTATCAAAAGTGAATTTGCGTGTCGTTTCATCATAAAAATTGACTCCTGCTAATACTGCCCACGTTGAAAACCATTGTTCCTCATCTCCCAAGTAATCACATCCAAGCGTTTTGTAAAAACCAGTCTGAGGATCAATTGTGGTTGTTTTAATTAAATATTGCTTGTATTGTGACCAAGTTAAAGGAGTTGATGCAGATGGAAAAGGAATTCCAAATTTTTTAAGAAGAGGTATAGAGTACATCATTACTCTCGCACTTACTTCCATAGGTAAACCATAAATTTTCCCATCATACATAGATGACTGTATCGCATATGGAATGAAAGCATTAAGGGAAACATTATTTTCTTTTATATATTTGTCAAGTGGCATGAGATATCCTTCTGCGGCCCAAGTAGGTAGAGTAAATCTATCGAAATCTACCACAACATCTGGTGGATTACCTGCTTGAATTGCAGTTATTAATGCAGGAGCTGCTCCTACCGTTGCCACAGGCTTATATGAAATATCTACATGGATATTTGGATATGCTTTTTCAAAGTTCGAAACAACGGTTGCAATAGGAGAATAAACAGAATTATATCCCAAAAACCACACAGTAAGTGTGTCTGAAAATGCTGAAGCAACAAACAAAGTAATTATCACTAACAACATTAACCAAAGTTTTTTCATTCTTCATTCCTCCTTGTACAACAATTTTTTTAAAACACGTAGTTCACTTACTTTACCCCGAAAGTATCCCATTTCCAGAAATCAATGATTGATTATTATCTTTATTGATCATCTTGCTCATGCAACATTAATTCCTTTTACTCTCAAATTAACTCGTATTCCAAACATTAAATGAATTTATTTCTATCACAGAATTGGAGTCTTTCGACACTTTAACTATTTTCCCTGCAAATTCTCTTTTTTAAAGATCATATTTTAAAGACAGTTTCTCGCCTTTCCTACATTGAATTCACTCAATTTTTACTGGCAAGCAAAGCTGCTGCGGTGATAATATCGACCGCAGAGGCACTGGTCATTATTTGTTGTGGCTTACTTCCAACTATATTCCAAGGGCATTCTTCATTTATTGGGCCATCCCAACATCCACCATAATAGCCACCAGAAGTCCGATCGTTATAATATATTGCGTTTGCCGTACTATAAAGAATATTTTTAACTGTTTCACTGATACCTGGAAGAGTAAGCACCTTCGTAGCCCATTCTCCAGCGAAACTGCCATCAGTCCACGCATCTCGATCATCAAGATAAATACCATTTTTAGTTTCTTTCTGTGCTATAGCGTTAGCAGTTCTTATAGCTTCTTGACGATAGGTATCTTCACCCGTGATCTTGTAAAGAATTGCTTGGATTACTCCCATAGCCATGTTTCCTCCCAAAAAAGTAACACTGCCAGCTTCATTAATGCCACTTTCTAATCCATTCGTACGTTCACCTACCGGTCCCAAATCATCATAATCACACCAATAAAGCCCATCTGGTCTTAAGAGCTTTTGCTCCATCCATTGATAACAAGAAAAAGCTTTGTCATAAAAACTTTTTTCGCCAGTCAATTCCCAAATCTTTAAAGCAGACAAAACAATACCTACTTGATAAAGAGATTTAATAATTCTGTAGTCGTTGTACCACATACCACCACCGAATTTGTCATCAAGCCAACGATTAAACGCATTATCAACAAGCCCTTCTGCGTATTCAAGAGCAACAGGATCTCCAAGATCCTTGTAAAAAATCAAATATAACATAGCATCCCATCCACAATCATCAACAGCTGTTGTTAGCATACCACCTGGGGTTTCTAATTCTGTTAGCGTATAATTTTTTTTGATGTAGTTCCATTCTGAAGCAATATACTCTTTTAAAGTAGGATTACCGGTAGCATGATAAAGGTTATTTATCGCAAAGATCATTATGCCACGTTCCCACATTCCACCTTTTTTCATAATTTCGTTAGTCGTAGATTTTTCATTTACTGGATATCCATTCCATGTAGGAATAATATATCCATTTTTGGGGGTACCGACCCAGTAATTTCGTATTAAGTCATTCACCGCTGCTTCAGCTATTTGAATGTAATGAGTAGGAGTAGCATCGGTATAGGAAACTTTGTTGTTGCCATTGTTTATGTCCTTTTTTTCAAAAAGGACTGTGGCATTATTAATAGCATCTGCCGCGATTTTCTTTGTTCCTTTAACTAAAATAATAAATGATATACTCCATCCCATTGTAACTAACATGAGTAAAAATGCAAGTGTAATAATCAGAATTCTATCCATTTTTATTCACTCTCCTTTTCTATACCTGAAAGTGTCCCACTTTCAGACATCATGAGTTAAAGTATTCATTTTTAATTCAACCTGCACTATCTTTTTAAAGTACTTTCCACATATTTCACCCTTCCATGCGTTGATGCGCCCAATGCTACGACAAATGCGTCTCCCAACGTTGATAATTCAACTTTCACTTCATGATCGTAAAAAAGATATTTCTTTATAGTCTTTCTAACCGAATTCAGGAAAGTATTTCCAAGATAGTTTGCTTTTCCTCCCAGAAAGATTGTGGATATGCCAGTAAGGTGGATCGTTGAAACTATGACCGATCCGATCTCTTCTCCGACCTCTTCCAAAAATTTAACTACTTTTTCATCTCTGCTTTTTTCGGCCTTCTTCAAATTCTCAAAGTTTGATATTCCAAATGTTTTGACCCTATCAAAAATAGCGTCCGCACCGTAGAGATCTTCTAAATATTTAAATTGGCCATTATCTTTTACAAGAAAGTGTCCGATCTCACCTGCGTAACCGTACTCTCCGTGATGAATTTCTCCGTTCAAGATAATGCCGGATCCGATGCCTTCTTCCATATGAATGTATATGAAAGAATTCAAATCCTTTCCCTTCCCATAGTATTTTTCGGCGATCGCAGCCACATCTGCGTCATTTTCTATCCACGTGTTAACTTTGTATTTGTCCGAAAAGATCTTTGCAAGTGGTACATTTTCAAATTCCAAAAATTTTGCTGGCTTTAGAATAATCCCGTTATCCGAATCGAGTGTTCCGGGTGCTCCGAAGGTTATAGCGTTTATTTTATTTGAATTGTTGAGCATAAGATTATCTGTTATCTCAAAGACAGCATTCATTATTGAATTATAGTCAAATGAAGTGTAACGTTGAGATTTTCTGCTTAAAATTTTCCCGCTTGCGTCAACGATGCATCCCTCAACTTGCTTTCTGAGAATTCCTATTCCGACAACGTAAAAAGCATCCGGTACAATTTCAAGCAATGTTTGAGGTTTTCCTATTTTGGAATGATCGTGATCCTTTTCTTTTTCTCTTATAAATCCTAAATTCATAAAATTTTTGGTGATTTCTCCGACGGTGGTTTTTGTGAGATCTAATTCATTTGCTATTTCGACTCTTGAAGCATTTTTAACCATAAGTGTTTCGAAGATTCTCAGAGAATTTTTCAATCCGACTGAACTTATGGCATTCATGTTATGCTCCTTAGTAAGTAAGTTTTACTTTATTATCTACTTCGTAGCATCACAATGCAACATCAGAAAACGTTAATATTCGCAGTTTATATCCAATTTAAATTGATTACAGATATTTAATTGATTATATCTCACACAATCGGTTATTATCTTTAAATATTGACGATTTTCTTTTTTTATGAAAAAGGAGAAATGTGAAGGTGCGCTAAATCAAGTTTAGGCTTCGAAAAACTTTTAATTCCGGCAGAGGCCTTTTTGCATACTGAACCAGTTTTAAATTCCGAATCATCGCTCCGGCAGGTGCTTCCTGATGGCGGGTAGGTTGTGGCTCGTAGCAATCTGTAATCAGAAAAACTCTTCACTACTCACTCGTCACTGTTCACTGATCGAGGCATCCTGCCCTCCGCTTAAATTAAATGAACATTCGACTTTTAAAGTTATTTAAGTACAGTGAGTTTGGCATAAAAAAATCTCGCCAAAAATAATAAATGATATGATAAAATATCGCTGGGAGGAGAAATACATGACAAAAGTGTTAATAGTTGGCGAGATGCTCATCGACATGGTTTCACAGGAATATGTTGATGATCTTGGTTGGGCAGATAAATTTGAGAGACATTTTGGAGGATCGCCCGCAAATATCGCGGTTAATCTTTCCGACCTGGGTGTGGAAGCCACTTTAGTCTCGAGGGTTGGTAACGACCCGATGGGTAAAGCCCTTGTTGATAACGCAAAAAAGAGAGGTTTAGAAACAAAGTACATTCAGACGGATCCGACAAGACCTACGACTTTTGTCATAGTCTCAAAATCTAAATTGACACCTCAATTCATTCCTTTAAGAGGCGCTGATACGTCAATTGAAATGCCGGAACTTTCTCTTTTCGATGAAGTGGAATTTTTTCATTTCAGCAGTTGGCCAATCTCACATAGAAAATCAAGAAAAACTATCCTTGACATGATCGAATACGCGCATGAAAAAAACGTCAAGATATGTTTTGATCCTAATTACAGAAAGGTTTTGTGGGAGAACGGAAAGAATGGATCGGAATTTGTGAAGAAAATGCTGGCTAATGTTTTTCTATCGAAACCTTCAGAGGATGATGCCTTTCACATATTCGGCCCGATGGACGAAACAGCATACGTGAAGAAATTTCACGCATACGGTGTTAAAAACGTCGTGTTAACTTTAGGGAAAGACGGTGCTGTTGTTTCGGATGGCAAAAGATTGAAAAGATTCAATTCTCTTGCAAGACACGTGGTTGATACAACCGGTGCGGGCGATGGCTTTTGGTCCGGCATGTATTACGTTTTAGCGAACGGCGGAGACATTTTCGAAGCGGCTCAATTCGGAAACGCAGTTGCCGCGTTTCGTGTTGAAAGATTTGGAATCGATGAAAAAATAGATAAAGAATTCATAAAAAAGGAATTTTTATCATGAAGGTCATCTTTGTAAATCCGCAGGGAAATTTCGATTCAAGAGACAGTAAATTATCATCCCATTCAGATTTCGGAGGGCAACTTGTCTATGTAAAAGAAGTTGCAATGGCGATGAACGAACTTGGAATAGATGTTGATATAGTGACGAGGAGAATAGAAGATCCGAATTGGCCTGAATTTTCTTCAAAATTCGATGGATATTCTGACAGCGGCGTGAGGATCGTGAGGCTTGATTTTGGACCGAAATCATTTTTACCAAAAGAAAAACTCTGGCCGTACCTCGGAGAATTTTCAAAAAACATGGCCGAATTTTATGCAAATGAAAAAATAAATTTCATAACAACCCATTACGGCGATGGTGGAATTTCCGGAGCAATGCTTGCTAAATATCTCAAAGTTCCATTTTCCTTTACCGCACATTCGCTCGGTGCTCAAAAGATGGACAAGTTGGGCGCAAATCCTCAAAACTTCAGTGAATTAGATGAAATCTACAATTTTTCCGCAAGAATTCTTGCCGAAGGAATATCAATGAAGTATTCATCTTTCAACGTTGTCAGCACAAAGATGGAGAGGTTTGATCAATACGGCCACAAACTTTACAATAAATTCGTAAGTGTCGATGATGATAAATTCAAAGTTATTCCTCCCGGCGTAAATACGAAGATTTTCAAAACAGAAAAAGACGGAAACGAACAAATTGTAAGAGAAAAGCTCGAGAAGATAGTCAAAAAAGGTAAATCTCTTTTGATCCTTTCAAGCAGGCTTGATCCTAAGAAAAATCACATCTCCGTGCTTAAAGCATATGCCTCAAGTAAAATGTTAAGGGACAAATTCGATCTTTTGATCGTGACCAATGGATTTGAAAATGTGTATGAAAATTTTGAAAAATACGATCAACCGGTGATAAAAGGAATTCTTGATTTTGTGTTTCAAAACAATCTCAAAGATAAAGTGCATTTTTTGGATATATCGAATCAAAAAGATCTCGCTGCACTTTACAGAGTTGCGTCGGAGTCGCGATCTGTTTTTGAAAGCGTCGCGCTTTACGAACCTTTCGGCCTTGCCATAATAGAGGCAATGGCATGTGGTCTGCCCGTTGTCGCGACCAAAAATGGTGGCCCTGTTGATATAATAAGAGAAAACTTTATGGAGGGATTGTTAGTTGATCCACAAAATATAGAAGATATACGCGTTAAAACGGAAAAATTGATCGATTCTGATTTTTACGATCAGGTTAGAGTAAATGGAATAAAAAGAGTTTTATCAACTTACACATGGGAATCTACTGCCAAGGGATATCTTGAAAATATAGATAAAAAGCAATTTGAGTATAAAGATTTTGATATTCCGAATTGTTTTTACAGCGGATCTGATTTCCCAAAATTGTTGATATAACCGAAAGGGGGTTTCTATGGATTTTCTGAAGGGATTCACAGATGTTTTTGAGAGGATCAGAATAAAACCTTTTGTTTTGGTTCCTGTTTTTGGTGTGCTTTTGATAACTTTAATCTTCAACTTGATCTTGTACGGTCTGAGGGGCGACGTGAGATTTGAAAATTTCTTTTCCCTTTTGATGCTATCTTTCATATTTGGAGTTATAGAATGGGCTTTGGCAATTCTTGCCGTCGGAATAACGACGTCTATGATGATGGAGAATAAAAAATTTGGGAAAAATGATTTAAGGATGTTTTTTAATTTTTTTGCATTCTCCATCTTTATGGCTTTTTTCCTCATGGTAGGTTTTGTAATTCACGTTGTGATTGGCCTTGTAATGCTACTTTTGATACTCTACATTCCAAATTGGTTTATAACATCAAATGCATGTGATCTCTACGGTGGATTCGAATGGAATCTTTCTTTTATCTTTCGGGGAATAAGATCGGCTTATGCCTTTATTCTCATCATAGGAACTGCTTTGTTAACACTTGTACCTTACGCAGGCAGTTATCTTGCAATTTTCTTTTACGTTGTTTGGACAGCAAACACTTACATACACATCATGGAAGATCAAAAGTGAAGCCGCTTTCGCGGTCTTTGGTGGGTGTGACAGGGATCGAACCTGTGGCCTCTTCCGTGTGAGGGAAGCGCTCTCCCTCTGAGCTACACACCCTTAACCTTTTTATTGTACAATATGATAGGTGAATATGTCAAGGAAAGGTGAGATGACAAATGGATAAAGAAGCAATGACGAGATACCAGTTATGGTTAAGCGATCCATCAATTTCGCAAAAAGATAAAGACACGCTCAAAAATATGGATCAAGCGGAGTTACAGGATGCATTTTACAAAGACCTTGAATTTGGCACAGGAGGAATGCGCGGTGTGATGGGTCTCGGTGCAAATAGAATGAATTTTTACACGGTCGGCAGGGCAACGCAGGCGCTCGCCAATTACATCAACAAAACCGTGAAGTCAGATAAAAGTGTTGCCATTTCTTACGATACAAGACATTTCTCGAAGGATTTTGCAATTGAATCGGCCGAAATTCTTGCTCAAAATGGCATAAAAGTTTATCTTTTCGACGATTTCAGACCAACCCCCGTTTTATCGTTTGCCGTGAGATATTTCAAGGCAACTGCCGGCATAATGATCACGGCAAGTCATAATCCTCCACAATACAACGGCTATAAAGCTTACTGGTCAAACGGAGCACAGGTAATTCCTCCTCACGATGACGGAATCATAAAGGAATATGAAGCGATAAAGTCATTTGGTGAAATAAAAAGCATGCCCATAGAAGATGCCAAGAAAAAATCACTTGTTGTGATGATAGGCAAGGAAGCAGATGAGGCATATTTCAAAAAAGCCCTTTCTTATTCTTTCGGGATTCATTCAAAAGCATTGAAGATCGTCTATACCCCTTTGCACGGCACGGGAATAAAGATAGTGCCCATTTTACTTCAAAGAGATGGCTTTGACTTTTACTCTCAAAAGGAACAGAGTATTCCAGATGGTGCTTTTCCGACCGTCAATTATCCAAATCCTGAATTTGACGAAGCGTTCAAATTATCCATAGCGGACGCCAAAAAACTTGGATCGGACATAGTCGTCGCCTCCGATCCGGATGCAGATCGTATGGGAGTTATGGTAAAGCATGACGGGAATTACGTCAGAATAGATGGAAACCAGATGGGGGCTCTGCTCTTGAATTTCATCCTTGAGATGTATTCAAAGAAAGGGATGCCTAAAAATCCAGTTGTAATAGAGTCGATAGTTTCATCCAAATTGTTTGCCAAGATAGCAAAATCTTTCAACGTTGAAGTCAACGAGGTTTTAACTGGGTTTAAATGGATATGTAACGAAGCGGATGATCTAAGATCCAAAGGGAAAACGGTCTTTTTTGCTTACGAAGAAAGTTATGGATACAACGTAGGAGACTTTATATACGACAAAGATTCCGGTACTCCGATAATGATAACATGTGAAATGGCAACTTATTACAAGCAAAAAGGTATGACCCTTGTAGATGCCCTCGAAGGCCTCTACAAAAAACACGGCTATTACCTCGAAGATCAACTTTCACCTGTTTTCGAAGGAGAAGCAGGTGTTGCAAAAATAGAAGGCATAATGAAAAAATTAAGAGAAAATCCCATAAAAACACTTGGGGGATACAAATTGACAAATATCGTTGATTATTCAAAAGGGCATGACCATCTCCCACCGTCAGATGTTTTAAAAATGGAATTTGGAGATAGGTTGACTATATACGGAAGGCCTTCCGGAACAGAACCAAAGGTGAAATTTTATTTCATGATAATGAACATGGAAAACCTTGCAAGTGCTAAGACACTCCTGGAAAAGGTGAAAACGGAATTTTCTGAATTTCTGAATTCAATAGAGTGATAAGATGAGTCTTAAACTTTTTTTAAGTGATTTACACATAGGCGACGGTGCGGCAAATGATGACTTTGTCTATGATTTGGAATTGGTGAGGTTGCTGAATCAACTCAAAGATGTGGATGAAAAATATGAAATAGTTATAATAGGAGACGGTCTTGAAATACTTGAAGGCGAATCCGTTAGAAAAATTGGTCTTGTCAATTTCGATCAGGTATGCAATTCTGTGAACAAAGATGCGGTCGAATCGATAATAAACAGGCACAAATCTGTTTTCGAATTTTTGAGATCTCTCGCAAGGACAAACAAAATACATTACATCGTCGGTAATCATGATTATTACTTACTCGTCAATGATGAGTTAAGAAAGGCGTTCACAGATTTCATGAATTCAGATAATTTCGATATTATTCCGCATTTTTACGATGAAGAAAACGGAATTTTTGCCCAACATGGAAGTCAGCATGATCTCATGTATTCTTTTACGATTGGGAAAAACGGAGATCTTATTCCTCCGCTGGGAGATTACGTTACGCGTTACACGATGAGTAGTTTTGAACCTATGCTTAAGTCAGTTCACCTACCTACTGAAATTGTAAGAGATTACGATAACGTAAGGCCCACCATGGATGCCGTGGACTGGCTTGAATACATAAATTCCGTTTACAAAGTACCCGTTGATCTGGTTGGAGAATGGGTGAAAAGTTTCTTGAAAATTTTCAACACTCAAGAGTTTGACAAATGGATAAAAACCCGATTTCCAAGAGCCTATGGATTTGGAGAATTTTTCTTCAGAAATTCTATTTTTTTTCAGATGGGAAGAAAAATGACAAGGTGGGGCGATGAAATTCAAAGATTCAGAGGCACAAATTATCTAAAATCAAAAGCCGAAAAAATTCTAAACTCTTCCAACATGCCCCAATGGGAAATAAGTGAAAAAGACGTGGCTGGTTATTCAAAAGAGGTGCCGCAAATAGATTACTCCAAACTTAAAGTTGTTCTCTTTGGTCATAACCATCTTCCGGGATTTTACGTCATTCCAACTCCACAGGGAGCAAGGTACTACGTTAACACGGGCACATGGAGACCTCTTGTGGAAAAATCCCGTGGAAAATGGGGACAGTTGATCTTTCACAAGAAGACAGAATTGAATTACGCCGTGATCGAAACAAATAAAGGTGAATCGGTAGTCGAGACACATCTTGTCAGCAGGGTGGTTTTGAATTGATAAAAGCGATCGTGAATTTTTTTTCCAACGTTTACATATGGGCCGCCGTAATTTCATGGTTTACGGCTCAAATCATCAAGATAATTATAACGTTTTTCAAAGAAAAAAAATTCGATCTCAGATTGTTCGGTTCGACAGGAGGCATGCCGAGTGCCCACTCGGCAACGATAGCCGGCATAACATTTGCCATCGGTAAGGGAATAGGTTTTTCAAGTCCAACCTTCGGCATTTCTTTCATAGTTGCCATCATCGTCGTGACAGACGCACTTCATCTAAGGCGCGAGGTGGGTCATCATGCCGAAGTTCTTGAAGAGATAACGGGAGGACATTTCAATTCCAAAGCCGGCCACAAATTGTCAGAAGTGCTCGTTGGCATAGTGGTGGGTGCCGTCATAGGCCTTTTGATATGAGGTGATTCAATGGACTTTGAACTTGTTACAAAACTAAAACCAAAAGGCGATCAGCCTGAAGCCATAAATTCGCTTGTGGAGGGCATAGAAAAGGGAGAAAGATTTATAACACTCCTCGGTGTTACCGGATCCGGAAAGACATTTACCATGGCAAGCGTTATAGAAAAGATCAAAAAACCAGTGTTGGTTATCTCTCCAAATAAGACCCTGGCAGCCCAATTGTATCGAGAATTCAAAGGATTTTTTCCTTACAACAGAGTTGAATTTTTTGTGAGTTACTACGATTATTACAGACCAGAGGCTTATATTCCATCCAAAGATGTTTACATAGAAAAAGAGGCTGATATAAACGAAGAAATAGAAAGAATGAGACTATCGGCAATGAAATCCGTCATAACTCGAAAAGATGTCATCGTGGTAGCGAGTGTTTCATGCATATACGCATCCGGAGATCCTAAGGATTTCCGCGACATCAACCTTTCCGTTGAAAGTGGTAAAAGTTTAGACAGAAGGTATCTGCTCAAAAGGTTGTCTTCAATGCAATACAAAAGGTCGGACGCGGAAACAGATCCCGGTACCTTCAGATTGCATGGAGAGATACTTGAAGTACATCCTCCTTACGAGGAAAATGCCGTCCGTATAGAATTTTTTGATGACGAAGTTGAAAAAATTTTAATTATCGATCCAGTCAGCAGAAAAACCGTTGATCAAATAGACAGGATAATTTTTTATCCGGCACGTGAATTCACGACAGACCAAAAAAACATAGAAAATGCCATCAAGCCAATAAGAGAAGAACTCCACATGAGACTCAAAGAATTTGAAAATCAGGGCAAATTGCTCGAGGCAGAAAGGCTCAAGCAAAGAGCAAATTACGATATAGAAATGCTTCAAACCATGGGATATTGCAACGGTATAGAAAATTATTCGAGACATTTCAGCGGTAAAAAAGCCGGCGAACCGCCATGGACTTTGATGGATTATTTCGGTAAAGATTTAATAGTTTTCATGGATGAATCCCACATAGGAGTGCCACAACTTATGGGTATGGTAAGGGGAGACAGAAGTAGAAAGGAAAGTCTTGTAGAATATGGTTTTAGATTGCCGAGTGCATTTGACAACAGACCTCTGAAGTTTGAGGAATTTCTCGAAAGAGCCCCCCAAGTTGTCTTTGTATCCGCGACCCCGGGTCCTTATGAACGAAAAGTATCTTTGAGAATTGCCGAACAAATAGTAAGGCCAACCGGCCTTGTCGATCCTGAAGTTGTCATAAAGCCGACGATAAATCAAATAGACGATCTCATAAACGAGATGGAAATCTTAAAAAAGCGCGGTGAAAGGGCACTCGTTGTGACTCTTACGAAAGACATGTCTGAAAAACTCAGCGCTTATTTGGTTGAGATGGGATACAAATCCGAGTACCTCCATTCCGATCTCGACACCATAGAAAGAATGAAGGTCCTAACAAGGTTAAGAAAGGGAGAGATAGACGCCATTGTGGGCGTTAACCTCTTGAGAGAAGGGCTTGATCTTCCGGAAGTGTCTTTGGTTGCCATACTTGATGCGGACAAAGAAGGCTTTTTGAGATCTACAACATCTCTTATTCAAACTATGGGTAGGGCCTCAAGAAATATAAACGGAAAGATAATACTTTACGCCGATACCGTTACGGATTCGATGAAAAACGCGATCGAAGAAGCGAGCCGAAGAAGGCAAAAACAAGTGGCTTACAATCTTGAACATAATTTGAAACCTGAAACAATTCAGAAAGAAATAGATGAGTTCTTCATGGGACTTCAAACCGAAGAAAAGAAAACCTATCAAAATGTCGGTGATGATGTCAAAGAAGTTATCACACTTAAAGAAAACATCGGTACAGACGAATACATCGAAATTTTATCCGAGAAGATGAGAGAGGCCGCGGACGATTGGAGATTCGAGGAAGCCGCTTTTTACAGAGATGAGATAAGGCGTGTAAAAAATGGCAAATAAGGCATTTGATGCGAGATACATCTTGCAATACGGTCAAATAATCGGCATAGATGAAGTGGGGCGAGGCGCATTGGCCGGCCCTGTTGTCGTTGCTGCCGTGATTTTGAACAGGTTCATAGAAGGAATCGATGATTCAAAAAAATTGACGAGAAAGCAACGTGAATATTTGTCAGAAGAGATCATTCTCAATTCTCAATTTGCTTTTGGAATTGCCACCCCGACCGAAGTGGATATTCACAACGTAATCGGCGCAACAAGAATAGCAATGGAAAGAGCGTATAAAAATTTAGGCATAAAGGCTTTTGCCATCGTCGATGGCCTTGAAATGGGATTGAACTTCGATCATGAATGTATAGTCAAAGGAGACGCTAAAAGCGCATCAATTGGGGCTGCATCGATAATCGCAAAAGTTTACAGAGACAGCATCATGAGAAAATTGGACGCATTTTTTGAAGCATACGATTTCATCCATAACGTTGGATACGGAACTAAAAAGCATATGATAGCCCTCGAAAAATCGGGGCCGACCATATTTCATAGATTCACATATGCTCCTGTTTTGAATGCTTTAGATCCTTCGAAAATAAAAAACTGGATCCTCGACGGTAAACTTTCAGAAGACAGATTGAGAAAAATATATACCCACAGCATCTGGTGTAAGTGACATACTCCCACCACTTATAGAAGTGGGGGAATTCTTGCTTAAAAAGGGTTAAAATGACTTTCACGAGAATCAGCGTAAATCTTTTGATCTAATGCCTAATTTATGCCTGACATCACAGACATCTTTATTAAAGTTTCATAAACAAAATTTCTCATCTCTCTTGTAAAAATTGCAGTTTTATGATCGGCAAATTTTCTAACATTTTTTCTTGCTTTGTCAATTGATTCCGCAACTTTCAAAAGTAATTCTTTTTGAAGGTTTTCTTTCTCAAAGGCCTCTTGTAAAATTCGAATTGCCTCTTCTAAATCTGAAAGTGTTTCTCCCCATTCTTCGTATTCTTTAATCCATGGTTTCATTTCTTCAAAAAATTTAATGTCAGGCATCATCATCAATATATCTGAATATATTTTTATTTCTTCGGCTTCTTTTTTTATAGAAGATAGTAAATCTGCAAATTTTTCTTCAGAATAAAACTTTTCAAATCTATTTATCAGCAATTTCGCATGCAAAGACTCTGTTGGATGAATTGGACTGACAACGTTGTAAGAGGCAAAATGGTAAAATGCTTTTCTTATTTTGGGGGGAACAAATTCTGAAATAGCCCTTTTAAACGCCTTCGTAGAACTGTAATTGTAAGGATCTTTAAAAAAGTAAGAAGCAGTTGCAAGAGGTATCTTTGAAGATTCTACTAGGCTCATAGGATTAAGAATAAACCCAGAGGCATGATCCAAAACATCTGGTTCTCTATTCATATAAGGGCCTATGTGTAATTCGCTCATCATGAGCAAATCGTTGACAGGATAGTTATCCCAGTAAATTGGTTTCCTTTTCAAAATATCCTGAATTGAAATTGCGTCATGCTTTGTTATTTTTTTGGAACAAATTTGTGGTCCTGTCCACAAGATGTAAATTTTTTGGTCAAGCGCTTTTCCAAGTGTTTTAACGTAATCTGATTTGCCATCGCCGTGATATACCGTAGGACATAACATAAGTTTCAAATCTGGAACTTTAAGTTCCAATTTTTTATAGACCTCATGCGCAAAATAAATTTGAGCATGAACAAGGTCTGGGAATTTTTTTATATCGCGTTTGTTTTGAAGTGTTTGGGGTATGTCATCAAAAAACAAGCCAAATATTCTAACCCCTATCTTATAAAATGGAAGCATTTTTTCGACAAATAAATCCACTTCTTTTGGTTCTGAATAAACCAAAGAAAGGCCGGGACTTATGGCAATGCTAAATTCGACATTTGAATTTTTGCCAATATCTACCAATTCTTTGAAATCATTTAACATGTTCTGGGGGTAAAGTTCTCTCCATTTAGTCCTATGAAAAGGATCATTCTTTGGAGCATAAACGTAAAGATTATATCCATGTTTACCAAGAAATTTCATCATCTCAATTCTTGAATCCATAGACCAAGGTTTGCCATAAAATCCCTCAACTATTCCTGTGAATTCCATTTTTCTCCCTCCATTGATTTTTATAAAAGGGAGAGAAATTCTTAGTTTCTCTCCCTTGAATATATTTCAGATTATTTTAAGTGAATGTTCAACATCACCAATTCCATTCCAAGACCATAATTGTTAAATCCATTACTGTAAGGATTTTCAATAGTTGGCCAACCAACAAATCTTTTTTGACTGTAAAGATCAAATCCGGTTCTATTTGTGAGTACTATCATAGGTAAATCATCAAGCAACACCTTCTCTATCGTGTACATTGCCTGTTTTTGACCCGATGGATCAGATGAAGCCATGAAATCATTCAGTGCTTTAGTTATGTCAGGGTTAGTATATCGACTGTAATTAGAAATAGCAGATTGACCGATAGGCGCGGAAAATGATGGATTAAGAAAAGTGTTATACACAAAAAAAGGATTTGATGCACCAACCCCCCACATGATTGCCATATCGTAATTTCCTAAAGCAAGAGATGAGAGAAAAGTATTAGTCGATTGTTGTACCATTGTTATCTTTATTCCTATTTTTTCAAGTTCTTGAGAGATGTTTTGGGCCATTGTTATTTGATCTGTTAATCCCGCTCCAACAAGTAAATTAATGGCTACCGTTTTTCCATCTGGGCTAACAAGTACACCGGCGCTGTTTTTTGCATATCCTATGGATTCGAGAAGTTTTTGTGCCTCTGTTGGATTATAACTACAAAGATATACATCTTCTGACGCCAAATTCGTGTCATACCATTCTGCTCTTTGTGCAGGTATTATCTGTGTTTGGCTTATATCATATCCGCCGGTTCCCCAGTATGCTCTATCTTCAAGTAATTTTTTGTTTATAGCAAGAGAAATAGCCTTTCTGAAAGTGGCATTATCAAATGGTGCTTTTGCATCGTTAAGTAATAAATAATTCTCACTTATAACAGGCCAAAACATTAGATTATTTTGAGAATCTTTCGCAACCCATGTATGCAAAGGATCTGCAATTGCTATATCAGTTACATCAACTGCTCCCTTGAGCATTTGGAGTAATGCCCCCTCATTGGTCATGCTAAGAATTTCTCTTATTCCATCGACGTAAGGTCTGCCTTTCCACCAGTAATTTGGATTTTTTGAGAAATATTCAGTGTTGTTCGCAACATCGTAACTCGTTCTCAAAAATGGTCCTGTTC
>JAJYYZ010000039.1 GCA_021800445.1 bacterium
GTAGATAAGCCTCCGTATTTCAGGCGTAAATTGATACATCGTAGATATCCTGTCAAAGTTCTTTTCCCAAACGTTTACAGCCAAAGGATATTTCTCAGACCACTTTTCTTTCAGAGCGTTCAATCCCCTTAGAGCCGCTTCTTGTGTCGGTGCCTGGTATATACTTTTTGCATCCTTCGCGAATTCTTTCATGTCTTTGTATGAGACATACTTCATCCCGTTCCTTATGACATGAACGACGCATCCCTGCAATTCTGTCCGAGGATAAATCGCTTCAACGGCTTCTTTCATCCCTGTAAGTCCATCTGTTGTCATTATGAGAATGTCTTTAATACCGCGATTCTTTAAGTCGCTTAAAACCTTGGCCCAGTACTTTGCCGATTCTGATTCCGCTATCCACATCCCCAAAACGTCTTTTTGCCCGTTTAAATCTATACCTACCGCAAAATAGACGGCCTTGTTTATTACCTGCTCATTTTCCCTGTTTTTAATCATTTTTGACCGATGTCGACAGTTATATCTTATCCCATCAAGGTAAACTATGGCGTATACTTCCTCAAGCCGTCTGTTTCTCCATTCTTCCATGAGCGGTATTATCTTATCTGTTATCCTCGACAAGGTTTCAGTTGAAAGCTCCGCTCCGTAAATATCTTCTATCTGGTTCCCTATGTCAGAAAGTGTCATCCCATTGGCGTACATGGATATTATCCTGTCTTCTATGCCTGAAATGTCTTTCTGGCGTTTCTTAACAATCTCCGGCTCAAACTCGGCACTTCTGTCCCTTGAAACTTCAATTTCAGTCTCTCCGCATTTTGACATGACTGTTTTCTTCGATTTCCCATTTCTTGAATTATCTGTTGTCTTAGACTTGTAATCGTATTTGGTATATCCAAGTTGTCCTTCTAACTCGGCTTCGAGCATCTCTTCAATAACTGATGAAAACATTCTTTTTAACGATTCTTCAATGCCTGTGATATCTTTAATGTTGTTTTCTTTGATAAATCTTTTGATCTCATCTTTGGCCATTAACTTTTTCTTTTCCATTTTTTCCTCCTTGAGCATTTATATTTTACTCAAAATGGAGGTTTACACAAATTAGTTTATACTCTCCGAAATTGTTGGACACACTATTCTTTTTTATACTCTATTGGCTATATGTCACACGCTATGCGCTGTTTGATGAAGTTTTGCTTATATTCCCATACAAAATTAGTATTTGACTCAAAAATACTCTTGTGAGTATTATAATTTTGTGCTTTTAAAGTAAAAGGGGATTTTCATATGACGAAAGTACTTTTTCATGTCGACGAGTCTGTTATGTGGGACCTTACAATTAGAAATCTCAACAATTTTATAAAGGACATCGATGAAGAATTTTCAATAGCGGTTGTGGCAAACGGAGATGCAGTCAACGGTTACCTTGATGCGAAACGTTCAGATCAAATGAGAATGCTTTCAAAACACGTAACTTTCGTCTCATGTCTTAACTCGATGAAAAAAGAACATATAGAAGCAGACACACTTCCCGATTTCGTCAAAATCGTTCCGTCGGGCGTTGTTGAAATCGCGAAACTTGAAGAAAAAGGGTTCCATTACATAAAACCTTAAGGAGGTTTGTATGGGTATTCTTGATATCGCGTACGGGTCGATAATAGGTTTTTCGTTAGGCCTAACAGGTGCCGGCGGATCGATAATAACAATTCCTATCTTGATATATTTGTTAGGCATGAATGCTCACGTCGCAACCGGCACAAGTCTTGTCATCGTCGGTGTGGGAGCATTAGCCGGGGCTATTCAATATGCATTTGGCAAGACGAAATATCTTCACTGGAGAATAGGTTTTCTTTTTGCGGTGGCAGGGATAGTCGGTGCATTTTTGGGATCTTATTTCAACGCGTTGCTGCCTTCATACATAATACTTTACCTCTTTGCAATTTTGATGGTCATAATAGGCATCATGATGCTAAGAGAAAAAAATTACGCGAAGGATACCGGTGCCCCGAGTTTGAAAAATGTAAGAGGGCTTTCAGAATGGTCAAAGTTCGTCGGGGCAGGGTTGTTTATCGGATTTATGACGGGCTTTTTCGGAGTTGGCGGCGGCTTTTTGATAGTGCCAGTGCTTGTTTTGATACTTGATTTTCCGATGAAACACGCGATAGCGACGAGTTTAATGGTAATAGCGCTGAATTGTTTGTGGGGAATTTTGTCAAGGCTTGGCGGTGTCGGAACGATAGCGTGGGGTACGGCATTATGGCTTGTCGCCGGTGCGATATTCGGAATCGTGATAGGAGTCCTTATTGCCAAAAAGATAAGGCCGGGATCCCTTACGAAGATATTTGCTTACTTTGTAATAGCGCTGGCAATTTACATGTTTGTAAGAACGACGGGCATTATTTAAAATAGGAGGAATTATCATGAAAACGGTCGATGTTTTAACGATAGGGGCAGGTGGCGGAGCATATCCTGCCGGATTCAGGCTTGCAAGATCTGGGATGGATGTCGTTATGATCGATGATAAAGGCGTCATGAGCGGAAATTGTCTTGCCGAAGGATGCGTTCCGTCGAAAGCCATTAGAGAATCGGTAAATCTTTATAAAACATCTAAAAAATTCGACTTCTGGGGTCTAGATGGAAAGGTCTCATTTGATTATAAAAACATAGTTATCCACAAAGACAACGTCCAAAAGTTCAGATATGCCCAGCATGCCGAAGAGTTAAAAGAGGCACTTCCTCATCTTAAACTTGTAAAAGGTCATGCGAAGTTTGTCGACGATCATACGCTCGAGGTGAAAACACAGGATGGAACCGAGACATATCGCGCAAAACACGCGATAATCGTTGCAAGCGGATCAGAAACATCTATCCTTCCAATAAATGGTGCGGAGTTGTGCATAACATCACATGATATCTTTTCGATAAATCCGAAATTGCAAACACTCCCCAAAACGATGACGATAATCGGAGGCGGATATATAGCGCTTGAAACCGCGACTTTTTTCAACGAACTTGGAACGAAGGCTAAACTCTTCAAAAGGTCTGACAGAATACTTTCGGATGAGGTCGATTTCAGATTTTCACAAACCTTAAGACAATTATTAGATCCGAACATAGAGATTGTAACCGGCGCGCGTGTCATGGAAGTTGAAAGGGTGTCAAACGGATACAGAATGCGCTACGTCAAAGATGAAAATGAAGAAAGCGTAACATCGGATATCGTCGTGATGGCCGTCGGAAGAAGATCCGTAATTCCGGAAGACACGGAAAAAATAGGAATAAAAACAGAACATAGCAGAATAATTGTAAACAACGCGATGCAGACGAATATTCCCCACATTTATGCCCCAGGTGATGTCAACGGACTTTCGATGCTTTTCCATTCTGCCGTAAGACAATCTCTTGTGGCCGCAAATAATATAATGGCAGGTAATACACCCATAGATTACATGAATTTCAAAACAGTTCCAACGACCGTTTTCACCTTTCCGGAGGGCGCATACGTTGGAATTCTGCCGGATGAAGCGAAGTCAAAGGGTATCGAACTTGCGGAAGCATCATCGCCGTTCAAAATCGATGCCCGCGCGCAGATCTTTGGAGAAACGGACGGAGAGATAAGAGAATTTTTCGATATCGATACAATGAAGATAGTCGGAGCCTGGGTCATAGGTCTTGATGCAGGGCTTTTGATAGGAGAACTTGCGAGACTCATCGAGGGCGGATTTACTGTAAAAGAGGTCGCGGAATTTGCCGATCAGCATCCCACGACTGCCGAAGGTATAGTAAAGGCTGCAAGAAAATTAATATGATTTTTGGTACCTCATTTTGAAGTGGGAGGGTGGTGTGTATGACGGAAAATGGTAATGAAAGACCGGTTCCGTTGAAGGTGAAAGAGGAAAAAGTAGGTATGATGCCTTGGCATGATAGCGCTTATATTACTTTTTTCATCTCTGCTGCTATTCATCGGTGGAATATTTTATCATCACGCAAATGTATGGGTTGGGCTATTTCCGGGCATAATTCTCGGTATGATGCTTGAAATGTGGAATTTTGCCGATCCGGATGTCATAATAAAGGCTGTTGCATGGAGAGACAGATTACTCGTGATATGTTTTGGACTGGTCGTTGGAATAGCCATATTTTTGCTCTATTTTGTAAACATGCTTGGCGTTCATCTCAACTGGGGATTCAAAGATCTCTATTTCTGGGGAATAATAATCGGAGCGATATTTTTTGGATTGGGAACGGCAATCGCTGGATATTTCCCCGGAACTATCTGGATATCTCTCGGTCAGGGCAGACGTGAAGGATGGTGGGCATTGGGTGGAGGCTTACTTGGAGCCCTTCTTTGGTCGTTGATATATGGACCTTTAAGCGGTGCGCTTGTTAAAGCCGCAAATTATGGTCCTGTTTCACTTGCGCTTGCACTCGCAAATGGTAATGCCATTGGAGCGTGGTTTGTTGGCATACTTTTTGCCGCTGCGTTCATAGGGATGTGGTTTTTCATTCCAAGATTTCCTCAAGGTATAAAGGGGTGTGGATGGCATTTTCTCGGGAAAACAGTTCCAAATGAACAATTGCATTCACCATGGACAACTGAATATGAGCAAAGATATCCAAAGATGAGAAAGTGGGTTATGCCTGTTGCAGAAGCATCGACAGTTGAGGCGTCGAGAATAGTCTTCATACTTGCGCTTGCATTTGCGATAACGACATCGGCCGTCATAATGTTAAGGCAGATCTTCGGAGAATCAACAACTTTTTCATGGCTCGGAGGTCTTTTCATATACGCATTCTGGCCCAAAGCGATTCCAAATCTTCCTTATCTGGCTAATCTTTTACCCATTCATAACGGGAGTTTGGATTTACTTGGCAAAATAGGATGGGAACCCATATCGGACATCGGGACTTTCTTGGGAGGTTTAATCTCTTCAGTTTTGCTCACGAGAAGATGGATGGGATACAAAAAAGATATTCCGCCTGTCTGGAAGAAAAGATTCGGCTCAAGCCAATCCAAAAGAAATTGGGCCGTGTTCTGGGGCGCATTCATGGTGCTCTTCGGGGCGAGAATGGCTGGTGGATGTGCAAGTGGACATATACTTTCCGGATCATCCCAATTGGCGGCAAGCGGTTTACTTTTTGGCGCTATCGTGCTGTTAACGGCATACATCACTGCACACTTACTTTACGGAAAAGCACTTGATTAATTGGAGGCGATAAAAACGAACAGTGTAGAATTTATACCCGGTGCAACCATCACGATAGACGATGATAGGTGCATAGGATGCAGAAAATGTGTTGAAGTCTGTCCTGAGGACGTTTACGAACTTGTAAAAAGACCGGGAGAAACCGACCCGAACAAGGAATTCAAATCTGTGGCCGTCGCGCCTGAAAAGTGCATACTTTGTCTTTCGTGTCTTGAAATATGCGCAAAAGACGCCATATACGTTGATGGACAGCAATAGGAGTGATTGAAATGTCAGGACCACTTTTAAAAGAACAACTCATTAAACCAAAGTATGACTGGAAGAAATTGACAGATCAGATCGTTGAAAAACTGGAACTCAAATACGAGCCTGTCGGAGTCTATCTCATACCGACCGAACATGCCGAAAGGTACGAAAAGTTCTTTGAAAGTTTTTCAAAGCCTAACGGACGTCTTACGTACTGTCAGGCCGTCGATACCGTAAGAGGGGCTACAAATTACTCTAAATTGGAAAAAAGACCGGATATCCTGTTCTTGAAGGGAAAAGACTTTCTTTGTTCGGCCGGTGCCGCCAATTTGGGGCTTTATGAATTGCCTGAGCCTATAAAAAACGGTGAAAGAGACTTTTTGCTCAGAAGATTTCCATCCATAGAGGCCTCAAAGGTAACTCGAGAGATGATACCTCATTTTGACGCCGGATCTATATCTTCTGTGATAGTCTTTAAACTATCCGAAGCACCCGTTGATCCTCATGTTGTGCTCGTCTTTGGAAATCCGGCGCAAATACTCTCACTCGAAGGCCCTTACGTCATGAAAACGGGAGGCAGATTGCAGGTTGACGTGCTTGGAACATGCGGAGTGTGCGCTGAGATGACCGTATCGCCACTTTTAAACAGAAAGATGAATCTTTCAACGCTCTGTGGAGGAGCAAGATCTCACGCGTTCAAAGATCCAACTGAAATGGGAGTAGGCATACCCGGCATCGAATTTCCAGATCTTGTCGAGAATCTGCTTGCCAGGCAGAACATCCCGAAAAGACAGGATTTGCCAAAGGAACTTCAGTGATTGAAGCCGAAAGAGAACACGATTGAAAAAATAGACACGCTTTTTGAAAAGATATACACCACCGATTCCGTTGATGAAGAAAGTATTCAAATTCTTAAAGATCTTCGAAATCATCTTCATTCGATGAACCTTCACAAGGCAAAGGTGGCGTATTTCTCTTTGATAAAATCAAAATTGAATCACATCTTCGAACTTTTGAATTCAGCCGAAACGGATGAATCAAAGAAAGAAATAAAAGAATTGAAGAAATTTTTGTGAGGTAGATCATGCCTGATTGTGAAATAATTAATCAGTTGAGCGAAATAGAACTTAAGATATTGAAATACCACAAGTTGATGGGAGCGGATTATTCCAAACTCATTTCTCACAGATTCGGGATCAAATTGTGTGAAGCAATGGCAATTCACAAAAAACTTTTCGATATAGGCTTTCTCGAAAAAGTGAGCGGCAGCATAATAGATTACCACACAAACATAAAGAGACTGAAAACGATAAAGCACAGAAATCATACTTACTACATTTTGAGCAGAAAGGGCGAACTTTGTTTTAGAGAGTACGAAAGAGAATTTGGAGAAATACAACTAGATCTGAAGTATCCCTACAAAAGGTGAACACATGCGGCACGGAGGTAAAGGTGCAAAGTGTAGAAGACTATCTCGATAACTCTCAAATTAGAAAGGATCATTTGAAGATGATGATCGTTGCGGGCGTTGGATTTTTCGTCGATGCCTATGATCTTTTTATAATAGGAACTGCCATATCGCTGATAGCACCTTTGTGGAAATTAAATAACGTTGAGATAGGATTACTCGGCAGCATTGCTCTCGTAGGTGCGCTAATTGGATCCATTGCTTTCGGAATACTGGCAGATAAATTTGGAAGGAAAAAGATATATGGTACGGAAGCCGTATTAATGGCCTTAGGTGCTTTTCTGTCGGCTTTTTCTCCCACCTTTTTATGGTTGATCATTTCAAGATTCATAATAGGGGTTGGCATAGGAGGAAATTATCCTCTAACGGCTGTCATAATGAGTGAATACTCAAATAAAAAAGACCGTGGAAAACTCGTAAGTCTTGTTTTTTCAATGCAAGCTCTTGGGCTCATCGCCGGGCCTCTCGTGGCGCTCGGCCTTGTCAATTCAAATTTGCCAGTTGATCTTTCATGGAGATTGATGCTTGGAATAGGAGCTATTCCGGCGCTGGCCGTGATCTACTCAAGAAGAAGAACTCCAGAATCTCCTCGATACGCATCACAGGTACTCAAAAATACTGAAATTGCTTATCAATCTGTGAATAAATTCGGCAATACAGAGATCAACATCCAATCCAGTGAAATTGTTAAAAG
Source organism: bacterium (assembly GCA_021800445.1). Taxonomy (GTDB): domain Bacteria; phylum Thermotogota; class Thermotogae; order Mesoaciditogales; family Mesoaciditogaceae; genus Athalassotoga. Next base: position 7,610 of record JAJYYZ010000039.1, read on the forward strand.
CGTTGAAACAAATTTTCATGTTATACATAGAAAAGTTAGGACTGATTTTAAATCTTTCTTCACCAGTAAAAAATACATGATAACGCTTTTCGGAACAGCGGGAAGTTGGTTTCTGATAGATTACGCATATTATGGAAATACAATCTCAACGCCAATAGTGTTGAATTCGATATCTTCAAATATGACCGTTGAATCGAAAGTACTTTACACATTTTTGATCTTCATCATTTTTGCCTTACCCGGATACATTTTATCCATATTTTTGATAGATAAAATAGGAAGGAAATCAATACAATTGTTTGGCTTTATGATCATGGGATTATCATTTCTTGCATTGGGAATCATCCACGGGATAGAAAAAAGTGCCAGTATGTTTTTTATCTTTTATGGCATAAGTTATTTTTTTACGGAATTCGGTCCGAATGTTACCACCTTTGTTATGCCTTCAGAATTGTTTCCAACGAAATACAGGGCAACAGGCCATGGTATTTCTTCGGGAATTGGTAAACTTGGAGCCTTTTCTGGCACATTTATGTTGCCAATTTTGAATTCGACCATAGGATTAAATGGCATATTTGTTATTGTCTCCGTCTTTTCATTTCTTGGAATAATGACAACTCTTGTACTTCAGGAACCAAAAGGAAAGAGTCTTGAAAAGATAAATGAAATGATTGTCAGTACACCCATTCGGTGAATCGCTAACAAATAACGTAAAGGAGGAATTGAAATGAGTGAAAAGAGTTCAGAAGAAAGGTATCATTACACTCCGTCAAAAGAGCCGGAAGCGCTGTCCGTAAATCCCATGTTCGCAAGGAAAGGCGAGGAATCCGTTCCGAAGTACAAATTGCCCGATAATTCTATGCTTCCGGAAACGGCATACCAGATAGTTCATGATGAAATAGGACTTGACGGAAACGCACGTTTGAATCTGGCTACCTTCGTTACGACATGGATGGAACCCGAAGCAACCCGCCTTTACATGGAAACCGTTGACAAGAACATGATCGACAAGGATGAATATCCTCAAACGGCAGCGATCGAGCAGCGCTGTGTCAACATACTCGCCGATCTTTGGCATTCTCCGGATGCCCGCAGCACCATAGGCGCTTCCACGACAGGATCCTCGGAAGCCTGCATGTTGGGAGGCCTCGCTTTAAAAAGAAGATGGCAAAATTCGAGATGCGCTCAAAAGAAATCTGCGGATAAGCCCAACATAGTGTTCAGTTCCGCCGTACAGGTTGTCTGGGAAAAATTTGCAAACTACTGGGACGTTGAACCACGTTATGTGAGTATAACGCCGGATAAACCTTACCTTAGTCCCGAAGGTGTTTTGAAAGCGGTCGATGAAAATACCATAGGCGTTGTTCCGATTCTCGGCAATACTTACACAGGTCTGAATGATCCCGTTGCCGATATAGCAAAAGCGCTGGACGGATTGCAAAAGAAGACAGGACTCGATGTACCGATTCATGTCGATGCGGCATCGGGGGGATTCATAGCACCGTTTTTGAATCCCGATCTTGTATGGGACTTCAAACTTCCGAGAGTTTACTCCATCAATGCCTCCGGCCACAAATACGGCCTTGTTTACCCGGGATTAGGATGGGTTGTATGGAAAGACAAATCCGTTCTTCCAGAAGATCTGATCTTCAAAGTTTCGTATTTAGGCGGCGATATGCCAACCTTTACACTTAACTTCTCACGCCCCGGCGCTCAGGTGCTTTTGCAGTATTACAATTTTTTACGTCTCGGGCGTGAAGGATATTACAAAGTTCAGAAAGAAAGCCAGAATGTTGCCCATTTCATTTCAAAAGAAATAAAAGACATGGGTATGTTCGAACTTTTCACCGACGGGACGGATATTCCCGTGCTCGCATGGAAATTAAAAGAGGGATACACGAAGAAATGGAATCTGTACCATCTTTCGGATAAAGTCAGAGAACGTGGATGGCAGATCCCCGCATATCCACTGCCTCCATCGATGCAAGATACGACGATCATGCGTATCGTCGTTCGCAACGGAATGTCGATGGATCTTGCACATTTGCTCATCGATGATATCAAACGCGCAGTCGAGTATTTAGATAATTTGAAGGGACCTATGCCGACTGAAGTTACCCATATAAGGTTTCATCATTGAAAGGATGTAAAGAATATGGACAAATGGGTCTTACAGGTTATAAACGTTGAGAACTGGGAACATGCACTTACGATGGTCGAAAACAGCATAGGTAAAAGGGATATAAAGATTGTGGCTTTAGGCCCTGTGGTAGTACCTTTGTTCGCACAGGGAAGTTTAAGATCGGCAATAGAGGATCTGATCGGTAAGGGATTAAAACTTGAAATTTGTTCGGTAAGCACAAAAAAGGCCGGCTTAGAAAAAGCACTGCCACCTCAGGGAGCCGTCTTAAAGCCGGGATTGGTAGCGATATCCGATGATGTAAAAGCAGGATATCTGTACTTTGCCATAGGGTAAATGACAAGGAGGTCTTTATGGATGAAAAAAAGATTGTGAACACTTCATCAAAAGGTGGAACACGGTACATAAACTGGTGGACGATGTCCATAATGGTAGTCGTTGCTGTGGCAAGTTTGAGAAGCGATCCAGCCGACGCATTTTACGGGTTAGGATCCATTTTCTATTACGTCATACCGGCACTTGTGTTTTTGATCCCGACCGCCCTTGTGGCCGCAGAACTGGCCTCCGGATGGAAGGGAGGAATATACATCTGGGTACGCGAAGGCATGGGAAATGAATGGGGATTTACGGCAATATGGCTTCAGTGGATTCAAAACGTCGTCTGGTATCCGTCCCAATTAGCATTTGTGGCAGCGGCGTTAGCCTACGTTTTCATGGCTCCGAGTCTTGCAAATTCGGGATATTACACGGCCATAGTGATCCTTGTTGCTTACTGGGTATCAACTTTGATAACGTTACGCGGAAATAATCTCTTTGCGCACGTCGGAGCGTGGGGAGGCATAATCGGAACTTTCATTCCCGGTATAGTTCTCATCATACTTGGAGGATTGTGGCTCGGAACCCACCAACCAAGTCAGGTGCCGCTCGCATGGTCAAATGTGATTCCACCGTTCACCGGACTCGCATCGGTGGTGTTGATCGTCAGTAACTTTCTGGCTTACGCCGGCATGGAAGTCAACGCGGTCCACGTGGATCAACTAAAAAATCCAACCAAAGATTACACGAAAGCACTTCTCGTCGCTTTTGGAATAATCCTTGCCGTCTTTATTCCGCCGACCCTTGCGGTGGCAATAGCGGTACCTCCGGCCAAACTTGGTCTTACAAGCGGAATAACGGCAGCCTTTGAGGTGTTCTTCACGCACTGGGGAGTTAACTGGATGACCCCGATTCTTTCTCTGATGGTCGTTTTAGGTGCTCTTGCGTCTGTTGTCGTGTGGATTGCAGGGCCAAGTAAAGGTTTACTAATTGCCGGAAGGACAGGGTTGCTTCCTCCGTTTTTGCAAAAACGAAATAAAGCCGGTATACAACAGGGTATTTTAATTCCGCAAGGGATCATAGTAACCATTTTGGCTGCATTGTTCGTGTTCATTCCGAATGTCAGTGTTGCTTTCTTTTTGTTGATCGCAGCAGCGGCACAATTATATTTGCTCATGTATATTTTGATGTTCATCGCGGCCATGAGATTGCGTGTAAAGAAGCCGGACGTGCAAAGAACGTATAAAGTCCCGGCCATGAATTTCGTCGCTGTCGTTGGCCTTGTGGCATCCGCACTTGCCTTCGCGCTTGGGTTCATTCCTCCGAGCGAACTATCGGGAGTACCGACAGTTGCATATCCGATAATCGTACTTGCGATAACCGCAGGCCTTGCCATAATACCTTTTGTGATCTATGCGTTGCGTAAAACCGGGTGGAAAACCATAAGTGACGAAGAATTTGCACAATTGATAGGTTCTCACGTAACGCCTCCGTCCCATCATGTACCTTCACCGAAGAATAAATAAACGTAAGATCGCCGGCTCCAAAGTCGGCGATCTTTGGTATCATAGAGTAATAAATTGAAAATAGATGAGAGTGATCTATGGAAGAAGACAGCAATTTAATAAAAAAAAGAATAATCGGCCTTATAATCGGTCTCGTATCGTTGGGACTGGTTATTTTGTTTGGAACATTCGGGTATATGTACATAGAAAAATGGGATTTTCTAACTTCTGTTTTTTGGTCTGCGATAACACTGTCAACAGTCGGGTATGGAATGCCGAAAAACAACGTTATGACTTCGGCCGATTACGTGTTCATAATTTTGCTCATCGTTGTAGGGATTTTCATCTTTTTATATACTCTCGGAAATATCGCTTCATTTCTTTTTGATGGAGAACTTCGCAGATATTCAAGAATACGAAAGAAGATGAAAAAAATGGAAAATCTGAAGGATCATTGCATAATAGCAGGTGGCAGAAGAGGAATAGGCAAGTACGTCGCCATTCAACTCGCAATAAACAAATACCCCTTTGTCTTTGTCGCGAGAGACAAAGATTACGTTGACGATGCGAGATCAAGCCTTATAAAATACATGGATGAAAAAGATTTTTATTACATCGTCGGAGACATAACCACCGATGAATCGATATTGATGAAAGCCGGAATAAAGAATGCAAAATCTATTGTCATAGCGCTAACGGATGATTCTTTGAATGTTCACGTCTCGCTCATAGCAAGAAGCATGAATAAATCGATAAACATAATAAGCGAAGCGCTCGAAGAACCCGTCATAAAAAGGCTTAATTATGTCGGTGTCAACAGCGTTATTTCTCCAGTCGAAATAGCCGCATCGAGGATGTCATCGTTGGTGCTCGATCCGTCGCTCAGATCCTTTACGGAAATAGTTCATAAAAACGAAAATGTTGAGTTGAAAAGTGCGGAAATTCCGGTGAGTTCGAACAGCAAGATGATAGGAAAAACGATTCAGGAAATCAAAATCTCCGAAAAAACGGGTTTCCTTTTAATAGCCATAAGAAAGGGAGATGAAGTTATTTTCAATTCGCCTGCTTTGACCGAAGTCAAAGCGGGAATGGCACTTATCGTCATGGGAAACGATGATTCTCAATTCGCGAACCTGAGAAAGATTTAGCCCTTTAGATCGTTGAGATGACTTTTAGCCCATTCTTTGAGAAATTCTATTATCTCGTTTTCTTGCTCCGAGAAAAATTTTCCTTTTTTTCTGGATATGTAAAACTCTCTTTTAAAATTCAAGTTTTTGATCTTCAACGATACGATTGTTTTTGCTTTTTCTTCATTTCGTGTTGCAAATTCGCTTAAAATCGAAACGCCGAGATCATTTGCGACAGCCCTTTTGATTGCTTCGTTGCTTGAAAAAGAAAGATGTATTTTAGGCGTGAAATCGTATTTTGCAAATTCTTCTTCGATCATCTTTCTTGTTCCGGATCCTATTTCTCTGAAGATAAACGGAACATCCTTCAACTCTTCAAGTGAAATATCTTTTTTTGATGTCAATTCATTTTTTGGAGAACATATGAGTTTCATCTCGTCCATGCAGAAAGTCTCCGTGGAAAGTGAACTGTGACAAAATGGTGTTTCTATCAAACCGAAAGCAACTCTTTCGTCCAAAATTTTCTCTATCGTTTCGGAGGTGTTTTGAATTTCAATGCAGAAATTCGAATGCGCTTTTTCTTTAAAAAAGTCAGAAATGACTTCAGGCATCATGTATTCGCCTATTATCTTGCTTGCTCCTATCTTGAGTTGAAGTTCGTTGGAATCACCCATGACAAACAGTGCTTCCATCGTCTCATCGAATGTGTTGATAAGAGGAATGAGGGTTTGATAAACTTTGAAACCTTTTTCCGTGAGAATGAGTCCTTCACTTTTTGAACGATCGAAGAGTTTGAAATTCAATTTTTCTTCTATATTTTTAATGTGCTGAGAAATACCGGGCTGGCTTATGAAAAGATTTTTGGATGCACCGGTTATGCTTCCGGCGTTGACGACTTCCAGAAAAACCTTTATTTCATCAATAGTTAACGATTCATTCAAGGCTGTACCTTCCTTTTTTGAATTTGAAATATGTACTTGATCGCATACATTATAACAATTATCTTTGATTTAGTACAATCTTTTCTATCAAGGAAGTGAGCCTTCTGTTCATCTTTGAAAGATCGTTGATCGTTTCGTAAAATTCAACCTTTCTTTTGTTATCGTATATTCTGTAATTCTTTCTGTAAATGTCTGGTGTGAAGTTAACCATTATGACATTGCATCCTGCTTCAAAACCCTTGTACTGAAGATTTTTGTCGATGGTACCCAAAGCCGTTGTTGTCGGCAATTGCACAAGAGGTATACTGATGCGCGTGCACGCGTAAGCATTTAAAGTTAAATCAGCACTTCCGATTGGATAATGCTCGAGAGGCGTGTCTTTTGTCGGAATGAATGGTCCAATGCCTGCCATTCTAACTCCTATTTCTCTCATGAAAAGGATGTCGTCTGCGATATCGGATAAAGTCTGATCTGGCAATCCTATTATGTTGCCACCGCCTGCTATGTATTTCAAATCGACAAGTGCTTTTAAAAGCGATATTCGCGTATCGTAATCGAAACCATGGACTTTTTCAAAAATTTCTCTGTTGACGGTTTCATGTTTTAGAAGATATTTCGATGCACCGGATACCTTGAAAATCCGCAATTCTTCGACAGTCCTTTCTCCTATCGACAAAGAAACGGGCCTTTGAGTAGCCTTTCTTATGTTTTTTATGATATCGACGATCATTTCAGTTGTGTAGAATGGATCCTCGCCCGATTGCAGGATTATCGTATCAACACCGCAATTCGACATTTCTATGGCAATATCCAATATCTCATCTTTTGTCATTCTGTATCTTTCTATTTTCGATGAAGATCTTATTCCGCAGTAAAGACAATCGCGTTTGCAATAATTTGAAAATTCTATTATGCCTTTCACGAAGATCGTATCACCGACGTTGTCATGTCTAACACAGGATGCAAGATCGAACAAAGATTTTCTTTCTTGAGAATCTTTCAGACCAAGCAAATAGACAAGTTCTGCTTTTGAAGGAGGCTTATCTTCGAGTACTTTTGACGCAACTGATTTTATATGATCTGAAAGATCCGATCTTTTTATTTCCTCAACTTTTTTGAATGTCTCTGAATTTTGAGAGTATCTCTCCGACATTTTTCAAAATCTCCTGAGCATTGTAATTTTCTCCTTCCACAAAAACACCGTAATTACCAATTTCACCTATCAAAGCGGCAGGGAGAAACTTCTCATTCCCCCAGCCCATCACGTAAGACCATCTTCTACCAAGTTTTTCGGCTACCCACAATCTTACATTGTGAGTATTTGCCAATTTTTCGAATTCAGAAGTAAAGATCTCTTTCTCCATTTTTGATCCTCTCATGATAATTTTCAAGTGTCAACACGGTTTTTTCGGAATAAATCTTTGGCATTCTTGACTTTACCTCTGCCATCTCCTTTTTTATCAATTCTTCGCCAATTTTTTTGGTTTCATCGGAGGCAAAGTCATCAAGCCATTCTCTGAATGTCAAAATCGCGTTTAACTTGCAAAATTGACCTTCTTTTTCCGTTTTCAAAAGCGTCATTATGTTTGTACCGGTTCTGCCACACCGATAACCGGCTGTGCAAAAAGATGTTATATATCCCATCTGTGCAAGTTCTCTGACGACATCATCGAGATCTCTCGGATCTCCTATCATGAATTGTTGCTTTCCAAGGTCTTGATCTGCTCTCTCACTCATTTTTTCGGCACCGTATATCTCTGAATATGCGCCTATTCCTATTTTGGTCGATGCATCTGTCTGGGTTATACCTATCGGCAAAGTTTCACGCCTTACGCGTGCGGGTTCGCGCGCGGTAAGTATCATGCCCGTGTACGGAATTGAAAGTCTCAAAACGGCAACCAATTTTTTGAAATCTTCATCTGAAACTTTGTATTTGAGTGTATCAAATGCGACATTTTGGGCCTCTTCAAGTCTTGGAAATGAAACCGTATGCGGACCTATGCCGAATTGTTTTTCAAGTTCTATTGCATGGTAAAGCATTCCCATAACCTCAAATCTCCAGTCGTAAAGACCGAAAAGTGCTCCTATTGCCACATCGTCTATGCCCGCTTCCAGTGCCCTGTGCATCGAATACAATCTCCACTGGTAATTTGCCTTCAAAGTGCCTTTCGGGTGAACTTCGGAATATGTTTTATGATGGTAGGTTTCCTGAAATACCTGATATGTGCCAACGCCGACATCTTTTAAAATTCTCAAATCTTCAACGGACATAGGAGCGGCATTAACGTTGACGCGCCTTATTTCACCGATTCCCTTTCTTGCTTTTACTTTCACATCGTATATAGTTCTTATGGTATCTGCCATGTAGTTGACGTCTGAAACAGGATGCTCTCCGTAGACGACTATCAAACGCTTATGTCCTATCTTTCCGGCGAGCACTTCGGTTTCACGCCTTACATCGTCGAGTGTGAGTTTGAGCCTTTTTTCATCTTTGTTATCACTTCTGAATCCGCAATAAAGGCAGTTGTTAACACAAAAGTTGCTGCAGTAAAGCGGGGCGAATGTCACTATCCTGTTGTCGTAAACCTTTCTTTTTATCTTTCCTGCCGCATCGAAAATTTCATCCCATAAATGAGGATCTTTTACGTTTAAAAGCGCTGCTGTTTCATCCGGAGAAAGCAATTCGAGATTGAATGATTTTTGTATTATGGATCTTATTCTGGCAGGTTCAGATGATTTGTTCTTTTCAATTTTTTCCCATATCTTATCATCATCTATGAAATCTTTGCCTCCCGTCATGTAATGATCGTATTCTGCCTCTTTGATAACATTTTGAACCCAGGTTGTTTCTTTCATTTAAATCACCTCTTGTTATAATTTTCACAATAAAGACAAAAAACCAAAAAATCTCTTTGGAGATTTTCTGGCTTTAATTTGATTTTTTTTGACTATCCTGAAATTTGAAACGTTAACTTTATTTCTCATCTTTAACCTCCTTGATGTCAGGCGTACCCTTCATCTCAGAATTTTTAAGTATTACAGATTACTCGTTGCTATTCATTTCTCGCTCATTACGGATTCTTTGGCCCTTTCGAGAACGGATTTCTTTCTGTTTGTGTAATGAGTATGAAGTAAATGTTTGGAAAGATCGCTCAAAGGCTTTCCGTAGAATTCAACGTAAAGTTGCTTTATGGCAGGGTTGTCGTGAGATTTTCTTAAAACGCTTGCCTCATCTATGGAATAAATAGCATCAGAACGTTTCTTGAGTATATTCGGATCTGTTGATTTTGGCTGTCCGCCTCCGCCTATGCATCCGCCGTAACATGCCATTATTTCGACGAAATCATATTTGGCATTGCCATCTTTTATCTTCTCAAGCAGATTTATCACGTTTGCTGTTCCATGTGCCACGGCAATTTTGATTTTTTTACCATCAAGGTCTATTTCGGCATCTTTCACCCCTGTGAAACCTCTCACATCTTTGAATTCGACCTTCGGAAGTGTTTTTCCCGTCGCAAGTTCATAGCCCGTTCTTAGCGCTGCTTCCATGACTCCACCCGTTACACCGAAAATCGCAGCCGCACCTGTTGAAAGGCCAAGCGGCGCATCGTAGTCTTCATCCGGAAGGTCAAGGAAATTGATCTTGTGATTTCTTATCATTCTTCCGAGTTCTCTTGTCGTTATGACGGCGTCTATCATTTTAATGTCATCGTATATGTGTTGTGGTCTGACGATTTCGTCCTTTTTGGCGGTACATGGCATGACAGAAACAACGAAAATGTCTTTCGGGTCGGCGTTTATCTTTTTGGCAAAATAGGTCTTTATAGTTGATGCAAGCATTTCTTGAGGAGATTTCGCGGTTGAAACATTTGGAATAAACTCAGGAAAATGTTTTTCAAGTAAATTTATCCATCCCGGACAACAAGATGTGAACATCGGGGCTGGATGTTCTCCATGACCTATCAACTGTTCTATCAACTCGCTGCCCTCTTCCATTATCGTGAGATCGGCGCCAAAATTGGTGTCAAAAACATAATCAAAGCCGAGTCTTCTCAAAGCAGCCACCATCTTACCCGTAGATACATGACCGGGTTCCATTCCAAATTCTTCTCCTATTGCCACTCTTGTGGCCGGCGCGGTTTGGACGATCAAAACTTTGGCATGTTTTCTCAATTGGACATCCACTTTTTTGTAATCCGGTTCTTCCGTTATCGCACCAACCGGACAGACGGCACTGCATTGACCGCATCCTATGCAATCCGTGTATTTCATCTCAAGGTCAAAGGCTGGCACCGGCAAAGATTCAGATCCGCGATTTGAGAGGGTATATATGCTTAAACCTTGAACATCCTGACAAACTCTTACACATCTGCCACAATTTATGCATTTGTTCAAATCTCTGAATATGGCATTTGAAGTACTGTCGAATTCGACATTTCTCAGTTCCTTCGGGTAAATATCGTGGATATCGTAAAGATTTATGAGATTTTGAAATTCACATCTTCCATTCACATTGCAGGTCATGCAATCATTTGGATGTCTCGAAAGCAAAAGAGAAAGGTTGTCTTTCAGAGCACGTTCCACTCTGTCGGTAGAAGTTTTTATTTTCATGCCATCTGAAACTTTTGTCGTGCACGCCGTCATGAGATTTCTCGAACCTTCAATTTCAACGGCACAAACCCTGCACGCGCCAACATCTTCCAACAACGGATGATGGCACAAAGTTGGTACATAGACTTCTGCCTTTTCGCATGCCTGAAGGACAGTCAAGTTAGAATCAACACCGTAAGATCTACCGTTTATCGTAACGGAAACTTCACTCAATTTGTTCACCCCCGAAAAAGAGTTTGATCATCATGTGAATTATAGCACATATTCAAAAAAAAGCAAATAAAAAAACCTCCCACACCGAGAGGTTTTTTTGTTTGTGATTATTTTGGCAGCCCTACGGGGAATTGAACCCCGGTCTTCTGGCTGAGAACCAGACGGACTAGCCACTATCCGATAGGGCCAAAAATATGATACCATAATTATGTGTTTCTTTCAAAGTAAAAGGTTCTTAAGAGAAGGGTGACATGCTCCCACCACTTATAGAAGTGAGGGCTTCTCGCTCAATAGCACCCCTGCGCTAAGTATCAACGAGCTATTCCCGTGTGCCCCACGGTTCTCAAATTCATGACTAATCATGCGTAATCCTTGACGCTTTATATTTATCGCGGCGTTTATGTCTCTGTCATGGATGGTATGACAGTTCGGACATTCCCATTCCCTGATATCCAAAGTCAACTCTTCTTTTTCATATCCGCATACACTGCAGGTCTTAGAACTCGGATACCATTTACCTACCTTTACAAGCACTTTGCCTTTATCTTCTAACTTGTAAT
>JAJYYZ010000040.1 GCA_021800445.1 bacterium
ATGTGCCTCAAGGTTAGAGCAAATACTTTTTTGAATATTACCGACTCTAATCGTTTCCCACTTTCAATTTTAAAACATGAGTTTCAATAAATCCAAAAAACTGTTTTTTATCTGCGGAAAGTGGGCTTCATCCTCCATCTGCTCCTTTCCGAGAAATATTATCTCAGTTTCCGGAAAGGTTTATGATGGTGGATCAGTTTCTGTGGGCGGTGTGGATCAATTTGATCTTAACAAATACAGCATCATCCAAGACATGCAGTGTATGTGGATACAAGGCAGATCTTACTCTTGAAATAAGAGAGTGGGAATGTGAAAATTGTCATACCATCCATGATAGAGACATAAACGCTGCGATAAATATACGAGATCAAGGAATAATGAAATACAGGCGGGGACTGCCGGAAGTCAAGTTTGTGAGGAACGTGTAAGACCTGCTAATTCAGAGGCAATGTGCTATGAAGCGGGAAACTCCGTCTATACGATGGGATAGTTCGCTATGCTTATGAATTTCCTCTCTTTTTCATTAAAAGATTTTCATACAGATTAATTAACCGATAATAGCGAACTTCCCATGTGTTTTCAAGAGCACTTTTTCTGGCGTTATTAGATGCCTCAGGAAGCCAATCTCTGTTTTCATAAACCCAACCTATTTTATCAACAATATCATTTACATCATTCATTTTTGTGAAAAAGCCATTCTTTCCGTTTTCGATTAGTGGCTGCATCATACCTTCAGTGATAATGACAGGTAATCCAGCTGCCAAAGATTCATACGCAACAAGGGGGCCTGTTTCAAGATAAGAAGGTAAAGCAAATAAATGTGCTGAGTTGTAAATATCGTTTAATTTTTCATGAGGAATTCTTCCGAGATATTCTATGTTATTGGCGATCTCTTTGAATCGCGATGAATAAAATTTCTGAACAGATCCAGCAACTCTAAGTTTTATTTTCTTTCCATTTTCCTTGAGTCTTTCGATGGCATCATAGAGTAACTGAAAACCTTTGCTGTAACCTATAGAGCCGACAAACAAAACTGTTAACTCATCTCTATTGTAAAAATCTTTGCTTTTGTTGGTGGGGAAAAATTTTGTACAATCTGTACCGAAAGAAATAACGTAGACATTATTTACGTTAGGGGGTAACCCTTTTTTAACAAATTCAGATGGTACTACAATTGCGTCGGCAATTTTTAATTCTTCGTCTATCGTTTTGATTCTACCTTCCGATGGTAAAACAAATTGATTTTTGTCAAGATACTTTTCATATATTTCTATTTCAAATTTTGGGTAAACAGAATACATTTCAAGGATTTTTACTCCGTTTGGATTTTTTTTGGATACTTTTTTAAACGAGTTCAATGAAGAATTTATCCATCCGTGATATATATCAGAATTCAATGGCAAATTATTTGATGCAATGGCCGAAAAATATTTATCGCACGTATGATCAGAAAACACAATAGATCTTTGTTTTAAAATTGGAGATGATATCTTTCTTAATAACGTATTAAGAATATAAGTTGATAAAACAGTTTTTGTCAATTTGTTTATATCATTGCCTTCTTTTAAGTTCAAAAATAATTTCAGGGTTTCACCAAAACTATTTATGTCTAAATAACGAAATGTTATGATTTTTTGCAAATGCTTGTCTTTATGAAGTTGCTTTGCAAGATAAGTTAATTCGCGAGATGGTCTTCCAATCAACGTTACTTTCATATGCTTACACCTTTCCTATTTTTTTGGATGTTATCAGTGGCAATAGGACCCATAGAATAATGTAAATAGTTCCAGGTCCAAAAGGAGCTATACCTGAAGTAAAAGATATCATTAAAGAATTGAAAAGTATTATTGAAATATAAAATCTTATATCTTTTATTGAACGTTTTATTATATTTATAATTCCAATATAAAACAAGAATCCAAATAACACTGTGTACAAAGAAGTTCCAATTAATCCATAATTAGCAAGAGATATTAAAAATGTATTGTCAACGAAATAATTTTGCACTCCTAAAGTGCCTATTATTGGGTGATCTAAAAAAGTTTTAAAGGCCTCCGAAAATAATTGGATTCTACCTGCAGTTAGGTTATTTAAATCAGAGGTATGAAATCCCTTTATGAAAGGTTGAATAATTGAAGATACAATGTTATCTAATATATAAGGGCTAAGAGTTAATAAAAATAATATCACTACAAAAAATACAATTAGTATCAAAAAAACATTTTTATTCTTTATAGACTTTAAAAATAAAATAATGATTGATATATATAATTCGAGTAACATTCCTCTCTCTCTTATTAAATTTAAAAGCAAAAAATTAAACACAATGGAAAATAAAAATAATATTTTTATTGTTTTGCTTTTAGTAAAAGTTAATATCAAATATATAGCGAAAATTATAGCAAATCCCATCATAACGCCTAATCCTTTTCTAGCAACCAAATACTGTCCTGAGATGAATAAAGTATTATTAAAATAAGTTTTAAACACATCTATATCTATAAGTATTGTTATTATAATATATGCCACCAAAACATTATGCACTTTAAGATTTGCTTTGTTATATAAAACAAAAGATATAATATAAATAAAAAAAGCAACTGTAATTGGCAACAAAAGTGTGCCAATATTATTTAATGAGTTTCCATATAACAATACTCCTGCTAAAGACAAAAATTGAAACGATAGAAAAAAAATCACAAAAAGTTTCGTAAAAGAATCCATCTTTACTTTTAAAAATTCAGTTAGGGATAGAATAATTGCTAAAAATGCTATTAGATAAAGAGTATTTCTAATTGTAGAATAATAAGAATTAAGAAACGGCATTTGCTGTATCTCAGAAGTTATAATAAGAACATAAATAAAACTCTTAATCAATGTTATTTTAAATGAATTTTGTTTTTCACCTATGAACTTACTATTTAAAATGAAAATATCCTTCTCTTCTTTCAGGAGATTCACCTTCTTAAAATATTTTTTATAACTTCAAATATCTTTTTAGCATTTTTCTCCCACGTCAAATCACGTGAAACTTCCAAAGCAGCATCTGACATTTGTTGAATTATAGATGGATCGGAAACAAATTTTCTTAGAACTGAAGAAACATATTTCGGATCCATTCTATCTTCATCTTTGACAACAAACCCTTGAATTCCATCAATAATTAATTCTGAAATGCCTGTCGACTCCGATACAATTACCGGTAAACCTTTGCTCATTGCTTCTACTGTTGCTACAGAGAAACTCTCTTTGGAAATAAGAATAAAGATATTAGCTTCATCCAATTTATTATAAATAAGTTCATGAGGTACCCATCCTGATAATTTGATCACATTTTCAAGATGCATAATTTTTATTAAATCTTCGTATTCTTTTTTTAACGGGCCATCACCTATTATCTCAAGCTCTGCTCTTTCTCTCAGAATTGAATCATCGAAAGCTTTTATCAAGATTCTATGATTTTTGTATTCAGAAAGTGCACCAACAGAGATGAATTTTATCTTACCGCTAAGATCGAATTTTCTTGATCTCTCAATTGGTTGTGCTCCACCGTTATAAATTACTGTCGGATTCTTCACGTAATATTTTTCTAAAATTGAGTTTAAAACATGTTTTGACGGACAAATAAATGCATCTGCAGAATTTGCAACTTCAGAATAATTTTTTTGGTATTCATCGTTTCCATGAAACGGATCGTAAGCAGAGTGCTCAATGGTTATAAAGGGGATTCCATATTTTTCTTTTAAGTTCTTGGCTATTAATCCTTCTACCATTGGATGATGGGCGAGGATGATATCAAAGTCCTTTACATTTACAGCCTGTTCTATAACATTGAACCATGACTTTTCAACTTTGTTTGAGGAATAAAATCTTGCCTTTCTTGTATATGTTCTTATTGATACGCGAGGATATAAGGCCGTAATTTCACCAAAATCGTGTTTAATTTCTACATTCGACCATTTTTTTAATTTGGATGGCAGAAAGTTGTTAAGAATTTTTGGTATCCAAAGTCTTGGCGTTGGACATACAACGGTACAATCCGCAATTTTGGCAAGTTCTTTTGTTTGTTCCAAAGCCCATGGAGAAAGATCCATCAAATATGGAGGCTTCGGAAAAGATGAAATTATGATTAATAATTTTATTTTATCATTCATGAATTTTACCTTCTTCAATTTTATATTGTTTTAAAGATTGTTTTGCTATCATTTCATATGAAAGAATTTCATCCCGTTCTTTTATTGCTCCCTTTTTCATTTTTTCCCTCAGTTCTGGGTTATGAAGTAATATTCTTAAATATTGTGTCAATTCTTTTTGGCTATCTGAAAAAAGAAATATTCCATTTTCATTTGACAACAAATAATCTGCATCTGGCCAATATCTAAATATTGTTGGTAATTCACAAGATATAGTTTGTTGCCATAAGACAGATTGACCACCCGGGAAAAGTGCTACATCGGCAGCACTAAAGTATTTGAATAATTCATTATAATCTACCCATCCTACTTTAATAATTCTTTTATCATCACCTATTAAATTGTCAAGTTCTTTTTCATAATCTTTTTCAATTGAACCTACAATGATAAATTTTAAATTATTTTCGTTTATTTCCTTTAAAGATCGAATTATTTTGTCAACCTTTTTTCTTTTATCTGTTTTTCCGGCTGTAACAATAATTATATCATTATCCTTGATACCGTAATGCTTACGAATTTGTTCCCTCCATCCAAGATCAAAATGATTATTATCCACATCAGATCCTAAATAAAGTAACTCGTGTTTAGCGGAAGGAATATTTAATTGTTTCTCCCCAAAGATCATACAATTTGGTGTCATTGAAAAGAAAATATCGATATCGTTTATATTTTTTGATATCTTATGTTTCCAGTATATTCTATAATAAATGAGCCGCCAGATCCATAACTTACCACTATTGAAATAGTCCGCATGATTGTCTGCTGCCAAAAAAACATTTTTTGAGTTTTTTTTGTATTTTACAACTGTCAACAATGATGGAGAAGTCAAACCATGATGAAATATATACTCTGGTTTTTCTTTTTCAAGCACGTTCATTAAGTCTTTAAATACAACAAATCTGCTTTTAAATTCTCGCTTAATAGGAATACGTTCTACTCTGACCTCATTATCAAAAAAAGTGCCTATTCCGATAATCCTTTTGTTTTTGTCTTTCGGATAAAAAGATCTTCTGTCTGACGTTATGACTACTACATCATGCCCGAGTTTTTTTTGATACCTTGGAAGCAAATTCTCTTGATAGCCCCAACCATCATTGTAATATTGGCAAATGTGAACAATCTTCATTTCTCCACCGTACTTTTCGAGCATTCGAACAATACTTCGGTTACACGATTGACAAATTGATCTGATGTGTAACTATCTTTTGCCGCTTTCCATGCTTCAAACGAAAATATCTCAAAGTTGTTGTAAGCATCTACAATCCCTTGAGCAATTGAATCTGAGTTTTGCTTTTCAACAAACACAGAGAATTCTTTCTTTGCTATATCTTTTATTCCGCCATGATCAGTCGTAACTATCGCACAACCGCATGCCATAGCTTCGAGAATAGATATGGGCTGTCCTTCATTATGATAATAAGTTGGCAAGCAAAAAATGTAGTTATCAAGCAACAAAGATTTCTTTGGGCTTCCTGAAATTATTCCGTGATAGGTAATCTCATTTGGAAATTCTTTGAAATATCTCTCAACATCTGTTTTTATTTCTGGTTCTATTGCTCCGGCTACATCCAAATGCACATTTTTGCCTTTATCTTTAAGTGTATTCACGGCTTTCATCAGATCAAGAATTCCTTTCTCTCTCATTAAATTGCTAAGATAAACAATTCTAATCGTGTTATCCTCCTTGAATTTTTCAATTTTTCTATCAATTTCTGCTTTTGTCGCAAAAGTTTCATCTTCAATTCCGTTTTCGCAAACAAAGATCTTTTTTTCAGGAATCAATCCTTTAAACATGTACTTTAGAGAATTTCCGAGAGCAATGGCACCTGAAAGATTATTTAAACTGTTATCCACAAGTCTTCTTCTCCAGCCATTGGTTTGATCGTACATCGTTCTGAAATATCCTCCGTGAATGTGGATTACATAAGGAATCTTTTTTAATTTTGCCACCCACATAAACGGTATGTATTTGATATATCCATTCACACTTTGTGCGGGTGTAATGTAGACGATATCAAATCTTTTAGAAAAAAGTATCTTGAAAATGCCTTTAAAAATCTGAAAAGCAGAAGTAAAGACTTTCTTTAAAGACATTTTGCCCTGTTGGTTCAGATTACCCAAATCTTTTTGGGTGTTTGTATTAAGAAAAAACACAGAATGTTCTTTTTTTAAGTTTCCTAACAGAACTTTATTTGCCAAAGACATTCCATGGATCGGTGGTGGAAAAGAACCTATCATTAAAATTTTCATTGCCTGTACCATATCACTTTATTCACGATCTTTGTATAACTTTGAATTATTTTGACGACTTTCATAGAAACATTTGTATCAAGATAGTCGATTGGCTTGACGTTTCCATTTTGCATTTTGAATGATTCGACTGTCATGTAAATTGAATTTATGATCTCATCGGGTGTAATTCCTCCTATCACAATAGAGCCTTTATCCAAAACTTCTGGCCTTTCCGTGCTCGTTCTTATTAAAATTGCAGGAAAATTGAGAATGGATGATTCTTCGCTTAAGGTTCCACTGTCAGACAAAACGCAAAAGGCATTTTGCTGAAGTTTGTTGTACTCAAAAAATCCGAAAGGCTTTAGATTCTTTATCAAAGGATTAAACTTTATTTGTCTTTCTTCCATCCTTTTCCATGTCCTTGGATGCGTTGAATAGATCATAGGCATTTTGAATTCTTCCGCAACTGCATTCAAAGATTCGACAAGAGAAAAGAAGTGCTTTTCTATATCCACATTCTCTTCTCTGTGAGCGCTTACCAATATGTACTTTCCTTTTTCAAGTTTCATTTCTTCAAGCACTTTGCCGCTATCTATTTTATCTTTGTAATAATTCAACACTTCTGTCATCGGCGACCCTGTGACGAATATGAAATCTTTCTTGATGCCTTCACTCAAAAGATATCTTCTGCTGTGTTCCGTGTATGGTAGGTTGATATCGCTTATGTGATCAACAATTCTTCTGTTGATCTCTTCCGGTACATTTTCATCAAAGCATCGATTTCCGGCTTCCATATGAAATATAGGAATTTTCAACCGTTTTGCGGATATTGTACTTAACGCACTGTTCGTATCTCCTAAAATGAGTAAAGCGTCAGGCTTTACCGCCTTCATCAAATTGTATGATCCGGATATTATGTTTCCCATCGTTTCCCCAAGATCTTTGCCTGCCACTTCAAGAAAATAGTCAGGCTTTCTTATTTCCAATTCTTCAAAGAATATTTCATTTAAAGTGTAATCCCAGTTTTGTCCCGTATGAACAAGCACGTGATCAAAGAATTTATCGCATGCCTTTATAGTCGAAGATAATCTTATTATCTCAGGCCTTGTTCCAAGTATGGTCATAACTTTAAGTTTTTTATTCATTTTCCACCTTTTCGTAATAAGTGTCCGGATTTTGAGAATCAAAGATCTCGTCAGACCAAAACAGAACTATCATCTCATCTTTTCCGATATTCTGAATTGAATGTGTGTATCCAGGCGGTATATCGACTATCTCTATTTTTTGATCCGATACCTCATAAGAAATATTCTCCTGAGTTAGCAAATTTCTCAATTTTATAATTGCTTTTCCTTTTATAAGGCAAAATTTCTCTATCTTACTGTCATGATAATGATTTCCTCTTACATATCCTGATTTTGTCGTTGATATAAATATCTGTCCAAATTGTTTTGATTTTATAAGTTCAAATAAAGATCCTCTTTCGTCCGTCTTTAATTCCAACGTTTGCGATAGATTGTTTTTATCTAAGTAAGACAGATATGTCGGATACAGCCTTTTGATAAACTCATCTGAAAAATCCGGAACGATAGAATTCTTTCTATCCTCGTGAAAGCCCCTGATCATCTGAGCAAGTTTCCCAAGCGTTATTTTGAATGTTGGTTTAACTTCAGAAAATATTAATTTGTTGGCACTCTGAATTTCCAAAAGGTGAGCGAATTCTTTTACCACATCGTCTACATGAACCAGTTCAATTTCTTTGTTTTCATCGGATATCCATATATCCTTTTCATGAGTTATATTATAACAAAATGTCGAAACAACGGAGTTATAATTGGGCTTTCCCCATTTGCCAAAAACATTCGGAAGTCTGTAAATGTAAACACTTGCTTTCATTTTCTCACTGTAACTTTTTAAAATACCTTCTGCAGCCTTTTTGCTTTTCCCGTAAGGATTATCTGCTAAGGCCTGAACCGAAGAGGTCATAACGATGTCAACTTTTCTGTTCATATCGATCAAAGTATCAACAATCTGTTTTGTCAGCCCAACATTTACCCTTTCAAAATCTTTCTCATCGTTTGTCCTGTTAATCGCCGCAAGGTGATACACAAAATCAACTTGTGCAAGAGATGATTTCAAATCTTCTAATGAATTATCTCTTCCAAAAGTTATAATTTTGTATTCTGATTTTTTCCTTGATAAATTTTGAATAAGGTTTCTTCCTATGAAGCCATTACTGCCTGTTACTAAGACTTGCCTCATGTGATTGCTCCCAATTTTTCAATTCTGCTTTTACAAGATCGACTTTTAGAAGTAGTTGCTTTAATTCTTCTAAATTCAGTCTTTTTGTGTTATGAGACGTGTAGGGCTCTACATTGTCTTTTCTTATCTCTCCCTGATTTAGATATTTACCATAGTTCAAATCTCTTCCGTCCATAGGTATACAGTAATAATTTTCGAGATCCTGTGCTACGGCCATTTCTTCAGAGGTAAGCAATGTTTCATACAATTTTTCGCCATGGCGTGTTCCTATGATCTTTACTTCGTTATTTGCGTTGAAAAGTTCTTTAATGGCTTTTGCAAGATCTCCTATCGTTCCCGCAGGAGCCTTTTGAACAAAAATGTCACCGGGATTGCCATGTTCAAAGGCATAGAGCACAAGGTTTATGGCATCGTCCAAAGTCATCATGAATCGTGTCATATTGGGATTGGTTACAGTTAAAGGTTGCCCATGCTTTATTTGATCTATAAACAAAGGTATGACAGATCCTCTCGATGCCATAACATTACCATATCTTGTCCCACAGAGTAATGTACCGTTTGTATTTGTTCGCGCTTTCGCAACCATTACCTTTTCCATAAGTGCCTTGGTCATACCCATAGCATTTATTGGATAAACCGCTTTGTCGGTGCTTAATATGACTACTTTCTCAACTTTGTTTAAAATGGCGGCATTTAAAACATTTTCAGCGCCAAGTATGTTGGTTTTAACCGCCTCAATAGGAAAGAATTCGCATGAAGGAACTTGTTTCAATGCCGCGGCATTAAAAACGTAGTTAACCCCTCGCATCGTCAATTCTATGCTGTTGAAGTCTCTTACATCTCCGATGTAAAACTTCAGCCTGTCATCTTTGTAAAAATTTCTCATATCATCCTGCTTTTTTTCATCACGGCTGAAGATCCTTATCTCTTTCACGTCTTCTTTGAGAAACCTATTTACAACCGCATTTCCAAATGAGCCCGTACCACCTGTAACAAGCAAAATCTTATCTTTGAACATTAAAACATCTCCTTATAAAATAATATTTTGATCGTTCGAAGCAAAAATCTCTTTTATAGGTGTCCAAATGTAATTAGAAGAATTTAACCTCTCAAAGAGAATTTGATACTTTTTCAGAACATCTTGTTCATAATTCATCTTGCTACTCAGAGTCAAAGCGTTGCTTGATAATTCTTTCAAAAGATCTGGAGATTCTTTTAATGTGATTATCTTTTCAAACAATTCTTCACTATTCCCATTTGAAATTATAAAACCAAATTTATATTTGTTTATATATCTTGTTATGTCGTCTTCGTCATCACATATATAGATCATAGGCTTTCCGACGGTAACTATTCCGTAAAATTTACTTGGAAATGCCGTATCTAATAAATTCTTCCTCGAAATTACCAATTGAATATCACTGTTAACAAGGAAGTTAATTACTTCTTCTGGAGAGACATAAGGTAAAAATTCAATATTTTCTATTTTTTCTTTTTTTACTATAGACTTTAATTTATCGTAATTAAAACCTCCACCTATGAATTGAAATTTTATATCTCTTATGTTTTTTTCATTTATAATTTTAACTGCACCAAGAAAAGTTTGAAATTCATGTACTCTTCCAAGATTACCTGCGTATTGGACGATGAATTTTTTTCTTTTATTAGAATTAAAAGCATTATTTTTAATGATCTCTTTAGCATATTCTCGGTGAGCTTTCAACGCTCTGTTTTCTATAACGAGAATTTTTTCTTCACCTAATTTGTAATCGGCTATTATCTTCTTTCTCATGTTATTCCCGATTGGTACGATGTAGTCACTTTTAGAAAAGATCATATGTTCAATTCGTTTTAGCACCTTGTAGACTATTGAATTTTTATCTGTCATTTGCAAAACATTCAGTACATCCGGATAAAGATCCTGTACATTGTAAACCACTTTGAATTCCTTAAATGGTTTCCATAATACTGGAACTATTGCTATAAGAGGTGGCGTTGTAAGAACTAAAATTGTAGAATTTCTTCTGACTTTTAAAAATCTTAACCATACATAAAAAAAATATTTGGCATATCCCCTGGCTTTTGTTATTAAAGAATTCCCCTTTGGGATAGTACATAATCTTTCAACACGAACTCCATTGACAATTTCGACTTTAGGATCGCTAAAGGATGATTTTGAAGATAAAACGACTATATCATAACCATTTGCTGCCAATTCTTCACATAAATCTTTTAAAACTTCGCCAGTTGCTGCATTGTCCAAATGATAATACTGATTTACAACGTAAATTCTTTTCCCTCTTTTATCCCCATCTTTATAGTCTCTGATAAATATAAAGAGCCTTAGGACAGATAGAATCAAAATTATCATGATAATATACACTGCAACAGCAACAAGTTGAGGGTTGTGCCTGAAGATGATATCGAAAACAGAAAGTAACAAAGTTAAAATAAGCGAACTTAAAACAAATTCTTTTCTTGTGAAGCCCAAACTTATCAATTTGGATTCTACCCTTTCAGGTGTCAAAAAAGTACGTGACAATATTTCATTGTCGTGCTTAAAGAATGAATAGACCTTTTGTAAGGATAACATCAAAAAGAATATTACAGGGACAAACAAAACAACAGAAGTTGCCGATAAAGAAGCACCCTTTATCGCTAAGATGGCAAAAATAAATCCAATAAGTTGTGAAGCAGAAGTTCCGATATGAAAATTATCTGCGCTCAAACTTTGAATAAAAGAAACTGTAAAAATTCCTAAAAATGCCGCAAAAATTAGAGAAACCGAAAGTACATTTGAAGAGGTTATTAAAAGCACAAAAGAACTTATGAGGAGTATTCCGGAGAGTAAACTTTTAATTTTACCGGCTGTCGCTAAGGAATTGGTTATGATAAACATCCATATCAAAAAGATTAATGGAGAAAGCATTCCAAGAAAAACACTATGTCCAGAAAAAGGATTTTTTAGATTTGATATTCCTATATCCATAAATAAGTACACAGACATAAATATCGCTAATTGAATTAAAGCATTGATTATATTGCCTATTTTTTTCATGTCTCTTGCAAGACCAGAAGCAAATATTGTCAATTCAGGAATTAAGAGATATAAGATCCACTTTTCCCCTGTTAAAAATGAGGCAAATAAAGAAATACTTCCGATAAGTATTAGAAAAGCAAAGTTTAGATATGATCTATAAGATATGCTGTTTCTGATAATGTAAAAAATCGCCCAACTTAATACAATGGAAAATATAAAAATAAGAATATAATCCAAAAGCATTTCTCCCACCTCCACATTAGCATATAGCACATGGCGTATGGCGAAAACAGAGATTAGGCGTTAGGGATTAGACATTAGAGAATAACGATTAGTGAAAAAGAACAAATATAACAACTACTGCCACGTAATCTTTTATCTGTGAAAGATGAAAAAACCACTTTACGCCATTGCCAAATCTTTATTGAATCGTTCTATTTCTTTATCTTTCTGAAGTAATACCCTGCCGTCTCCGTCGTGATGTGCATCGCTACCGACAAATTCTATCCATCCGTTGGAAAGATATTTCTTTATAATAGAATTACGTTTAACTTCCAAAAAAGTTACATAATTCACTTGAAATTTTACGCCATGATCTTTAAGATAATTTTGCAAATTTATGTCTTTTTGCAACCATGCAAACCTTTCGACATGTGCAAGTATAAGTCTATATCCGGCAAGTTGCAATTTGAAAAGCATATCAAGAAAATAAACGGGCAGTATGTCCAAGACAGTTTCGATAAGCACGTAAGATGTGTTGCCGAGTGGAATGATATCTTTAAAGTCAAGATCTGGCGTAAGATATACCTCGCTTCCAAGGTACGTTTTTACACCTGTTGATTCAAGCGTTGATTTGACTGATTCATAGACTTTAACAAGATGCGCTTTCGTGTTTTTGTAATTCGGATGATTGACGTGCGGTGTCAAATAAACAATATCCACACCACGCAATTTGCACTTGTTTAAAAGCGGTAAAGATTCTTCAATTGTCTCACATCCATCGTCGACACCCGGCAAGAAATGAGTATGCATATCGATGAGCAAGGAAAAACCTCCTTTGAGACAGTGACGAGTAACGCGTGATCAGTGATGAGTAATCAGAAATAAAGTGAACAGTAACGAGTAATCAGTGATCAGAAAAACAAAAATTCAACTTTTCAATGATTTTATAAGTCCAATCAACATTTTTCTTATTTCTATCAGCAAACTATCATCATAATTTCCTATATATTTCAGCCTTTGTGCAATTATCAACTGAGTTTCTACTTCCGATAAAGAACCTAAAGATATATACAAGAATTTTGAAAATTCCTTTTCGCTGCTTCTCGCAGCCCCTTCGGCAATGTTGGATGGTACCGATACGACTGCCCTTCTGATCTGGTTAGTTAGGCCATAAATTTCCTTTTGAGGAAATGCTTCTGTTAATCTGTAAATAAACTCCACTAAATCCAAAGATTTCTTCCAAACATCTAAATCCTTATGAGTTTTGATCAAGGAGCACCTCAATTTGCATGCTATTTTATAGTATGAAGTTCTATTTTTAAACTCAATTTTTCATCAAGTTTTTGGACATATTTATTCAATTTTTCCATAGAGAAATTCCATTTTCCATTTTCTATTTTTGAAACCATAACTTGAGAAATTTCTAATCTTTTTGCCAGATCTTTCTGAGTAAGTTTATTTTCAAAACGATATTTTATGAAAAAAGTTGCAACATACGCCAATAGATCTATGTATGCAAATCTTACAAGATCGTCATTTTCAACATTTTTTTCTAACGCTTCATTTGCTGACTTTAAAGTCATTTCCGTTACCTCATTCTTTTAACGTTTATGACTTTTTGCTACTTTTACCGATAACAGATCACGCGTCACTCGTTACTGATTTACGTATTACCCGTCATCTCGTTCTTTTCCTTCTCTTCTTTTCCCCTGTTTGAGTGTAGTAGTAATAGTAATAGTAAGACGAGTTTTTGGACGACACGCCGTTTATGATTGTGCCCAATATTTTAGCGCCGGAGGCTGTTAGATTTGAAATGGCAAGTTTTAGGGCATCGCGAGTAGTTTTGCCTATTTGGACAACGAGCACACTTCCGTCGACGAGGTGAGATATTATTCCGGCATCGGCGGTGGCGAGCACAGGGGAAGTATCTATGATTATTTTGTCGTATTTTCCTTCTAATTCTTTGATGATCTTTGCCATTTTTGGAGATGTGAGTATGGCTGTTGGATTTGGAGGAAGAGGACCGACGGGCAATATATCAAGGTTATCTCCGACGTTTACTATGGCATCGTCTAAAGGCATATCGGATATTATGCAATTTGTTATGCCCTTCGATGCACGTTCGGCTAAACCAAGGGCAATTTCCAATCTTGGCTTGCGCATGTCAAGATCGAGGATAAGCGTTTTTTCTCCGTTCTGTGCGAAGGCCTGGGCGATGTTCAAAGATACGGTGGTCTTTCCATCTTGAGGCGTCGGGCTTGTGACAAGGATCTTTTTCAGTTTTTCGGCAGATGAATAGATTATGTTCGTGAGTGTTATCTTTATGGCTTCAGATGACGGTGAAGTTGGATCCCGCGAGACGAAGTTTTCGTCTTCGACATTTTTGGTGTTCACTTTTGGTATTCTTCCGACAATTGGGATTCCGTCCGATATTCTTTCCACTTCAGTTTCTTCTCTGAGAGTTCTGTCGGCATATTCGACGATGAAGATGATTATGAGTCCCAAGAAGATTCCAAGCACCAAGCCTATCGCCAGATCGAGTTTTTTGTTGGGTTTGACAGGTGAAAGCGGTGTGTAGGCCGTGTCTATTATGGCGATGTTGCCGGTTACGCCTGCTTCCGAGATCTTTGTCTCTTCGAGATTTTGCAAAAGCAATGTGTAAAGATTTTCCTGAACATTTAATTGTCTGTTGAGATCCGTCAGTTTTTGCTGGACGGCGGGCAGAGTTTGCAATTTCTTCTCATATCCTGCGCGCACTTTTTTCAAAGCCTCTATCGTTGCATTTGTGACTTCTGTCTGGTATTCGGCTAAAGTGAGTTGATTGTAAAGCTGCTGGTAAAGTGGGTTGAAACTCACGCTGTATCCTGAAACGATGTCTGCAACCTGCTTTTTGAGTTCACTTTGGGTTTCGTCTATTTGAGCCTGAATAGATGTTACTCTTTGGTCCGTGGGAGGATAAAGGTTTTGAACGCTTGCAAGTTGAATTTTAAGATTGATGAGGGTGGATTCAAGTTGAGAGACAAGTGGATTGACTGTGATAGACGTTGCCGAGACTATGGTTATGTTCATGCCGGCGAGCAATTTTTGTATTCCTTGAATTGAAGCCTGTGTTCCTGCCAGACTTGTCTCAAGCGTGTTGATCTGCTGATCGTAACTTGTCAGAGCCTGAAAGAGAAATGAGGCTTCTGAGTTCAATTCATAAACACCGTTTTGCTCTTCGAATGTTCTTATTTGAGTTTCATAATCGTTTAAACTTGTTTCGACAGACGGAATTTGTGATTCTATGAATTGGGCTTGAAGTGTATACTGTTGCTTTGCAAGGTCTCTGAGTTGGTTATTATACACCATGGCAAGATCATTCGCAACGCTTGCGGCGAGTGTGGGATTTGCATTTTGTACCGATATTTGAACCATGTTTGTGTTTTGAACCGGAGAGACTGTTATCCATGATTGAACTGTGTTTATAGCCTGTTCCATCGACAATTTGCCGGTGGTGCCTGAGGAAGAAAGATGGAGTTTTCTAAGCACTTTTGAGACTAAACTCTCCGATTCGTGGGGTTGTTCAAGGTAATTCATAAGATGCAGATCGTTTATGACCTGCTGAATATTAGATCGACTCTTTATGAGTTGAATATCCGTCGATATATCCTGGTTATTAGAGGAATATCCAAGACCACTTTGTGTGAAAAGGCTTGAAAGCGAATTTTGGTTTGACGATGAAACCTTTATTGTGGTTGTGGCTTCGTATATCGGCGTTTGGCTGTACGCGTAGATGAGCGTGATCGCAACCACGACGATAAGGACGATTAAGAAAATCCAAAGCCTTTTTTTGAAAATCCTCCAGATATCACCTAATGTTAATTCGTTTGTTTGATCTTGTTCCATTTATTTAACCTCCCGTGAAATGGCGAATAGCCTATGGCAAATGACAAAGACAGACATTACAAAAGAAGTGTCAAGACATTATACCATAAAACAAAAAGAGCAATTCATCTCACCACTTCTATAAGTGGTGGGAGCATGTCACACGTATGGTAAGACAGATCATTCTTTGGCTAAAAGTGATATAATTTTTGACACAGATAGGAGGGGATTTTGTATGAAAAAGTTTCTATTACTTTTTGTTGTGCTTGCTTTTGTGCTTTCTGTTGTCAGCGCTTACACGCTCACAATTCTCGAAACGACGGATCTTCACGGTCATATCTACCCAGTGGACTATTCCAACAACATGACAACCAATTACGGCTTGGCAAGAATCGCCACTCTGATCCAGAAGATCAGATCACAGCAACCGAATGTTTTGCTCTTCGATGACGGAGATCTCATTCAAGGATCACCTCTTGAATATTACCACGCAGCGATAGACAACAGCGGAATCGATCCTATGATAGCCATCATGAATTATCTCAACTACAACGCTATGACGCTTGGAAATCATGAATTCAATTACGGGCAAGATGTTCTCAGAAAGGCCATAAAAGAAGCAAACTTCCCGATAACTTCCGCGAATATAGTGAACTCTGAGACGATGAAACCTGAATATGGCAACGGCTATGTGATATTCAACATGAAGGATGGACCAAGGGTCGGATATATAGCACTTACAACTCAATATATACCAAACTGGGAAGAATCAAGTCATATCAAGGGTCTTGACTTTCTTGATGCGGTAAATACCGCGCAAAAATACGTTGATTTACTGAAATCGATGGGTGTGGATGTGATAATAATCGGTTACCATGGAGGACTTGAAAGAAATCCTGCAAATGGAAAGCCAACAGAAGAATTAACGGGGGAAAACGAAGGATATGCCATAGCAACCAACGTTAATGGCATATCAGCGCTTTTGCTGGGACATCAACATCTCTCATATGCGCTTAAAATTGGAAATCTCCCCGTTGTGATGGCTTCTTACTGGGGTAATGCTCTCGGAAAGATAACTTTGAACATCTCAAATGAAAATGGCAAATGGATTATCACATCGAGCGATGCAACTCTTATTTCTGCAAAAGGTGTGACACCGGATGCTACCGTGATGGCAATAGCGCAAAGTGAAGAAAACGCAACTCAAAAATGGCTTGATCAACCGCTTGGACAAACGCTCGGAGATTTTTACGTGTCAAATCCCATGTATACTCGCATGAGAGATAACGCACTGATTCAATTTGTCAATACCGTTCAAATGTATTACACAGGATCTCGGATTTCATCAACTGCTCTTTTCAGTAACGATGTTCGGGGATGGAAAAAAGGACCCGTTACGATGAGAGACGTCATGGCAGTTTACATATATCCAAATACGCTTAAAGTTATAGCGGTTAATGGAAAAGATATACGTGCCGCTTTGGAACAAACGGCTTCTTACTTTACATTTGAAAATGGTAAAGTCGGGGTGTCCAATATGCCAGCGTACAATTACGATATGTACGAAGGAATTTCTTACGTGATCGATCTTACAAAGCCCGTCGGTCATAGAATTGTGTGGCTTGCCTACGATGGAAAACCGTTAAGTGATGATGCAACTTACGATATAGTCTTAAACAATTACAGGGCAGGCGGCGGCGGTAATTACATGATGTTCAAAGGTAAGCCTGTTGTCAAAAGCGTCATGATGGAAGTTTCGGAATTGATGGCCGATTACATTAGAAATCAAAAGATGATATGTCCTTCTGTGGATCAAAACTGGGAAGTCATAACCCAACCATTTGAGGATCTCTTCCAAACATACACGATTTCACAGGGAGACACATTGGAAAGTTTGGCAATCAAATTCAACACAAGCGTTCAGAAGATCATCGGTCTGAATGCGCTGAAGAGCAATTCAATTCAAGCGGGCGAAATCATCATCGTTCCGAAGTTTTGAAAGTAAAAACTGATAGGGCCTCGAAAGAGGCCTTACTTTTATCTACATTATGTGCTATAATTCACATGTATCTGAGATGGAGGTTTACTGACGTCAAGGAGGCAAAAGTCAACAACCCACCACCTTTAGAGGTGGGGGCTTGTAAAAGCTCTTGTTGATTAGCCTAAGTCGCAAGACTACGTTATCCGTGTCATGACACCCTGAAATGCCGCTCAAGTTTCAGGCTCTGTCCTTTACCATTAAACAGTTCTGATGGGTAGGAACAGTGTGGTAAGCATAAAAAGCATGGATAACATTGGCGATGAGCACCTAACAGTCGCAAGACTGACTTATCTCTGAGGAGATTGAAGATGGTTTACGTAATAAGCAAATCAGGAAAGGTTTTGATGCCGACAAAAAGGTACGGCAAAGTAAGAAGGATGCTTAAATCTGGAATGGCAAAAGTTGTAAAACGCACTCCGTAATACTTCCGATTTCAAACGTAGTGGTAGAAATAGCACCATTTGACACCCAAAAGATAATGAATCCGGATATTTCAGGAGTGGAATACCAGAATGGAGTGCAAAAAGGTTTTTATGATGAGAGAGAGTATTGCCTGTGGCGTGCCGATTATAAATCTGAATACTCAGGCAAGAAAGGCATTCTTGAAGTTCATCATATAGTTCAACGAAGCAAAGGAGGCACAGACACACCAGAAAATCTAGAT
>JAJYYZ010000041.1 GCA_021800445.1 bacterium
TATGCGGATATGAAAAAGAAGAGTTGACCTTGGATATCAGGGAATGGGAATGTCCGAACTGTCATACCATCCATGACAGAGACATAAACGCTGCGATAAATATAAAGCGTCAAGGATTACGCGTGATTAGTCATGAATTTGAGAACCGTGGGACACACGGGGATAGCTCGTTGATACTTAGCACAGGGGTGCTATTGAGCGAGAAGCCCCCACTTCTATAAGTGGTGGGAGTATGTCACAAAGAGGGCATGGCGATTTGAAAATAAATTATGGACTTTCCGGACTCGGGGGAATAGCGAGAATCCATCTTATGGCAATAAGAAACGTGAAGCTTGCGGAAACGTTCGATCTTGATATCGATTTGACAGGACTATCGACCACATCTCTTTCTCATAAAAATGAAGGAATATCTCTCGGCTTTAAAAATGTCGTAGACGAATTCGAATCGCTTTTGGATCTGAATGTCGATCTTGTCGATATATGTACACCAAATTTTCTGCACAAAGATCAAATAATCGCATCTGCTCTGGCAGGAAAAAACGTTTACTGTGAAAAACCACTTGGAATAGATTCAAAAGAGACTGAAGAAATTATGAAGACAGTTTCAAAGCATAAGGTTAAAAATCAAGTCGCTTTCATGATAAGATTCATCCCGGCCGTAGCCTATGCACATTCAATTCTTTCACAGGGATTGCTTGGGAGAGCATACGCATTTCGGGGAGAATTTTTCCACTCGAATTATTTGAACAAATCGAAGACCATGTCATGGCGTCTCGAAAAATCGAAGAGCGGCGGCGGCGCTCTTTTCGATCTCGGATCTCACATGATAGATCTCGTGAGGTTTTTACTCGGAGATTTCGAATTGGTCCGGTCAAAAATGAAAACCGTAGTTACTCAAAGATTTGATGGGGAAAAAATGCGAAACGTCGATGTTGACGATTGGACTTTGATCTTTGCCGATTTGAAATCGGGTGCGACAGGCACGATAGAATCTTCGAGAGTTGCGGTTGGAAAAACTGGCACAAGACTTGAAATATACGCGGAAAACGGTTCGATCTTTATAAACACCGATAACCCTTACATGCCTGAAGTCTTTGATGTGAATTCGAAACGCATTTATTTCGATGACGAACTGCTTTTAAAAGATGAATTTTACAGAAACATCGTGAAAGTTTACCCATCGCAAAAGTTGTCTCAAGGATTTATGATCGATGCCCACATGACGTCTTTGATCTTTTTCTTCAAATCCATAATGGGCGAAGAAATCGAAGGATTACCGACATTCGCAGACGGTCATGAAGTGCAGATCATCCTTGATGAAGTTTACAGGCAGTGATCTATACTAAAATCATTTCAAAAGCCTAATGTTTCATACTGAGATGGATGAATAGCTCTGCCGGAACTTAAATTCGGAATTTAAAGTAGATATACTTCTATTTTTTTAGGGTCTCAAGGAATTTCTTCAGCCCGTTTTGCATCAATTCCGGAGGCATATGCCCTTTCGTGTAAAAGTAGAAATCGTCGAATCCCCATTTCATCATGTGCGCAATAGGACCATTTAACGTTATATCGGTTTTTCCGCCATAAATGTAGTCAGATAGGATCATCGTCGCATCGATTCCGCCTCTGTTCATAATGCAAAAAATTTCAGGCTTGAAGGGTAAAACTTCTCCATCTCCTTTTATGTCTTTCAAAATGGCACTTGACGCAACTTGCCCTTGAATGACCGCTATATGGCCCAACTTTGGCATTGTGACGGCATTTATGTCTCCGACCGCAAAGATGTTTTTGTATTCTGTGTGTCTCATTTGAGAATCTGTCATTACGAAGCCTTTTTCATCTCCGATGCGCGAATTTTTTACAAAAGGTGTACCGGCATACGGCGGTATTACGATCGTAAAATCGCTTTCGAGAGAACTTCCGTCTTCGAATTCAACATGGTCTTTTTCTATCTTTTTTATCGACTTTGAAGTCGAAACGTTTATGCCTTGTGCCTTTATCACAGGTTCAAGTGATTTATGAACTTTTGGTCCGACATCTTCGAAAAATATCTTTCCTGGTGAAAAAACATTTATCGTGCTTTTCGATCTCACGGCTTTTTGCCTCAAAGCGTAATCAAGCATGAACATGATTTCTCCTACCGGGCCTTCACATGGAGCGGACAATTTTTTGACATCGGGGTGATCCGCCCATTCGGTTCTGGCCGCTCCTATGACTATTTTTCCTCCTTCAAATTTCACCATGCGATCGTAAAGTTTGGAGGCATGGACATCATCGCAAACAGAATACCCATAATCGTTAAATCCTTCCATCGCTTCATAATCTTTCACAGTACCCGTCGCGATCACAAGGTAATCGTAAGTCATTTTGGTTCCGTCGAGAAATTCTATTTCGCTTGATTTCGGATCGACGATTTTAACTTCCGAATTGAGGTACTTCCCGCCATTCCTTTCTATGATCGATTTCAAAGGTATTTGAACTTTGTTAAGCGGTTTTCCTATGAATGCCACTTCGGGTAGAGACGGTTTTTCGAGGCTTGTTTCTCTTGAATCTGCAAGTGCGAGATCGACGATTTCCGATCCGTTCTTACGAAGACTGTAAAATGTGCTTAATCCTCCGAAACCGCCTCCTATTATGAAAACTTTTTTCTTTTCCATCTTAAGCCTCCTCTTCAATACATCAGATCAGCATTTGCAACATTCACGGGTTTTCCAGTCTTGATATAACTTCTTATGTTGTCAATTGTGGCATCCGCCATGCCTTCGACTCCTTCAACCGTCAAACTCCCAACATGCGGAGAGATTACAACATTTTTGAAGTTATGGATCGGATACGAAGAAGGTAAAGTTGCCGGAGTCTCTTTTGACGGATACCTGTACCATGTGTCTATCGCGGCGCCGGCCAATATCCCGTCCTTTATCCCATCGTAAAGGGCTTTCTCGTCTATGATGTCTCCTCTGCTCACATTCACGAGAAACTTACCCTTCATTTTTGAGATGATATCACGATTTATGATGCCTTTTGTTTGCGGTGTCAGCGGCAGGGCTATGAAAATGATATCGCTTTTCGAGATCATGTTTTCAAGATCGAACGTTACTTCGTCGAAAAAATCGATTTTTTCATGTGTTTTTTGTTTTTTGAATCCTATCGTTTTGCAATCGAAAGCCTTTAAAAGTTTTGCTATTTCTTTACCAATGCCTCCCATACCACCTATGCCGCAACTTTTCCCTCTTAAAGATGTCCAAAAAGCGTTTTTGGCATCTCCTCCTGAGAATCCATGCCAGATACCTTTGGCAAGATCGTTGTGATATTCAACTATTCTGCCCATCAAAGATAACGTAAGAGCAATTGCACGTTCCGCTACAATTTGAGCGTTGGCATGATTGTTTGAAACAACGACTTTTCTGCTTTTGATTT
Organism: bacterium; assembly: GCA_021800445.1. GTDB lineage: Bacteria > Thermotogota > Thermotogae > Mesoaciditogales > Mesoaciditogaceae > Athalassotoga. The sequence goes on from JAJYYZ010000041.1 coordinate 3,418, forward strand.
CTTTCCAAGGGAGATTGTTTACGCCCGTCCATGGAACGAATATGACCTTCAAATTTTTAGCGTTTGATATTTCGTCAGGTGAAAAACGATCACCTACAGCACCATCTGCCGTCTCAAGCATTTTTTCAGTTTCAACAGGATTTTGAGAAATTATGAATTCAACGTCTTTAAATTCGTTTTTAAGTGCTTCTACCTTTTTTATCCAATCTTCTTCTAAACGATTCATGAAAATGATTTTCATAACAGATCACCTCTCAAGAGGATCTTAACATTTTTGAAGTTAAAAATATACATGTGAAAGTTGTATCATATATTACGGAGGTGCAATTATGGTATACGATCTTTTTGTAATAGGCGGAGGTCCTGCAGGATATGTTGCCGCTATACGTGGATCTCAACTTGGAATGAAAGTTGCCATCGCGGAAGAAAAATTTTTTGGAGGAACATGCACGAACGTTGGATGCATTCCAACAAAGACATGGCTCGCCTCTTCCGAACTCTTTCAAAGCATAAAAGAAGCAAAAAAATTTGGGATAACGACTGAAAATTTTTCAATTGACATGAAATTTGTTAAATCAAGGACCGATAAAGTGGTTATGAAAGGCAGAAAGGGAATCGAGTATCTGTTGAAGAAAAACAACGTTGATCTCTTGACAGGCCGTGCAACAGTCGATAATCTTAACAAAGCGCATGTTACGGATAAAACCGTTGAATTCAAAAATCTTTTGCTCGCCCAGGGGTCCCATCCGATAAAATTTCCTCCCTTCAACATCGATAGCGTTATGACAAGCGATGAGATCTTTTCTCTCGATAAAATCCCATCGAGTATTTTAATCGTCGGTGGAGGAGTAATAGGCGTCGAAATGGCCAATTTCTTCTCATCGATAGGTTCTCAGGTTACCGTTGTCGAAGTTATGGATCATATTCTGCCGAACATGGACGGCGATGTGGCCGATGTCCTTACCAATTTGATGAAAAAACGCGGCATAGAAATTCACACCGCTACGAAAACGCTTTCCGTCGGTAAAGTTGACAATGGTTTCAAAGTTGTTTTTGAAGAAAAGGAGAGATTTGAAAAAGCTTTCGAGATGATTCTTCTGAGTGTGGGAAGAAAATCCAACGTGACGGACGATATCAAAGCACTTGGCGTTGGACTTGATCAGAAAGGAAATGTTATCACGGATGACGCGTTGAAAACCAACATTCCGAACATATACGCGGCCGGTGATATAAATGGGAAATACATGCTTGCTCACGTTGCATCAAGGGAAGGTATCGTGGCCGTTACGAACATGAAAGGTGGAAACTTGAAGATGGATTACAGATCGTCTCCGAGTGTCATCTTCACGACACCCGAAATAGGGAATGTCGGCTACGGAGAAGATGAACTGAAAAAAGCTGGAATCGAATACAAAAAAGGCGTTTTCCCGATAACGGCTCTCGGACGCGCAAGAACGCTTGAATTCAACGATGGTTTTGGTAAAATTTTGACGGACAAGGATGAAAATATCATCGGTGTCACAATAGTCGGCCCGATGGCAACGGAAGTGCTTATGGAAGGAGTTATAGCCGTTCATTCAAAGATGAGCCTTGAAAATTTGCTTGATCATGTTCATCCGCATCCGACAATCTCCGAAATTTACATGGAATCAGCGGAAGTAGGCATGGGGATGCCGATAGATTTGTGAGGAAAATTAAGAGAGTAGTAACGCGTAATAGGAAAAAACAGCACATGGCCAGTAGCCTATGGCAAAAACAAAACAGTGACGAGTGATCGGTAACGAGTAAGTAGCCAAAGGCAAAAGGCGATTCCAGTTCTTCGACTGGAATGACGGACGGAAGCGGAGAGCATGATGCCGCGAGGTGGCCTCCGCAGCGAGGCGAGGACCAGACACCGAAGGGCGAATGTTGGAGCCGACGCACAAAAGTGGCATATCGCATATGACACATGACAAATAGAAATTAGAGAAAAACGACCTAAGGCTTGCGGAAGTTATTGAGGGGGACATTAGAGATCAAAACAATGATCAAAATGGCATATTGATCTTAAAGGTCCTTTATGGTAAAATCTTTTTTGTGCGGGCATGGCTCAGTTGGTAGAGCATCGGCCTTCCAAGCCGAGTGTCGCGGGTTCAAGTCCCGTTGCCCGCTCCAAAGCGGGCGTAAGCCCGCCTTTTCTTCGAGCGTGGATATGACTGATCATTAGGATAGAACAAAATGCCACGCAGGAGCGTGTGGGTTGGAACATGATGGAAATCATCTTTGGAATTTTAGGCACAATTTCTTACGTCTACCTTGGAATAAGAATAATTCCAATGCGGGTAAAATTCGCATCTTTCGTCTATCTTCTCTTTTTAGCAATTTTTCTTATCGGTCTTGTTATCGGCAATCAATTTTTCACGATGATATGGACTGTAATCACGATACTACTTACCATTCTCGTATTCGTGCTGGTAAGGTGATAGATTATGTCTATTAGAATAAAATTCATCGTATTGTGTGTCATGCTGATCTCACTTTACGTGTTTGCATCTGAAAACATGGATCTTGTGCTTTTGAAGTCTATAAACGGAACAGACGAGCCTTGGTTTGATGTTATGAAACCTGTTATATCCACAGATTATTTTGCCGGAATTGTTGGAATTTCACCCTTTTTTCTGAATAAAGAACAAACAATTTTGAGTTTTGGTCTTACACTCGGAGAGGTCGAACTTTTTAAATTGCTTTTTCATAGATCAAGACCCTTTCAAACTTACAACTGGATTGTAAAACGTGCCGATGCTTCTGGATATTCAATGCCATCAGGTCATGCCGCGATGGCATTCGAAGCGGCTTACATATGGAGCGAATATTTTCCTCAGTTTTCAATCGCTTTTTATTCATTGGCCACTTACATTGCGATTTCAAGAGTTTATTATGGAGTGCATTATCCTTCGGATGTTATTTTTGGAGCGATTTTGGGATACCTTAATTCAAAAATCGTCTCTCAAAACACTCGTTTAAAAACTCTGTCCTTTGGATTTTCTTACAGTTTTTAGAATGCAATATTTTGCACAATGCAATAAATGGCATTCTTGTTTTTTCTCTAAAAATGAAATATGGTGTGTTATTTGAGGTGTGACTTTTTTGGCATGAATAATGCTAAGTATGTTTGAAGGGAGGAACACCCATGTTAGAAAATTCATTTTCTTCTATGTCAAAGCGTATGAAATCATCTATAATAAGAGAATTGCTTAGAGACACCGGAATAGTTTCTTTAATCTCTTTCGGCGGAGGCGCTCCAGATCCTGAAACCTTTGATAGGGAGGTGCTGGCGGAAATTTCAAAGGATGTCATTCTTAACGAATACAAATTTGCTCTTCAATACGGTCCGACAGAAGGCGATCCGATATTAAAAAACGAATATATAAAAGTTTTAAAAGAAAGAAAGGGAATAAACGGTCTTAAGCCGGAAAATCTTCTTATAACCACAGGATCTCAGCAGGCACTGGATTTAATCGGAAGAATCATGCTTGATACTGATTCGTACGTTATTGTCGGTCATCCGGTTTATCTCGGTGCAATAAGCGCTTTTAAAAGCTATGGCCCGAAATTTATAGCGGTAGACATAGAAGATGATGGTTTCAACATCGATCAAATGGAAAAAGAGATAAAAAAACTCGATCAAAATAAAGAACTTTCAAAGTTGAGGTTCGTGTATGCCGTCCCTAACTTCGATAATCCATCTGGTGTAACTTTGAGTCTTGAAAAAAGAAAGGCTCTTGTCGATCTTTCAAGGAAATACAATTTTATGATAGTCGAGGATGATCCTTATGGTGAATTAAGGTACGAAGGCGAAAGGCTTCCTGACCTTTATGAAATTGCAGAAGGACACAATGTCCTGCTTTTGAACACGCTAAGCAAAGTTATGAGCCCAGGACTTAGAATAGGGTTGATAGTCGGAGACAGCAAAATTGTCGCAAAGGCCGCGCTCGGAAAACAAGGTGTGGATCTTTGCACTCCGGGACTTACGCAAAGAATAGCCGCAAGATATCTTCAAAAAGGCACTATTTTCGAGAGGATAAAAGAATCCGTGAAAATTTACAGAAGCAAGAAAAATAAAATGCTCGATGCCATCGAAAAATACGTGAAAATAGATGGCGCGAGATGGACAAGACCGGATGGAGGTCTGTTCATATGGCTTGAATTGCCTAAAAATTTTGATACGATGGAATTGTTCGAAAAAGCTAAAAAAATTGGCGTTGCTTACATTCCTGGGACGGCCTTTTACGTTGATGACAGAAAAAGTTCTGCCATGAGGCTTTCTTTCTGTTTACCGTCAGAAGATGAAATAGAAGAAGGAATAAAAAGAATCGGACATCTGTTAGAAATTGACAGGTGATATGATGCACAGGGTTCTTGTTATAAATTGCGGTTCAATTTCTACAAAAATAGCGATTTTTGAAGATCAGAATCGTGTCTTCGATAAAGAGATAAATCATGATGCGGTTTATTTGTCGAATTTCAAAAAAGTTACAGATCAACTTGAATGCAGAAAGCGAGATGTACTTGAATCTTTAAAAGCATCGGGATTCTCGACAGAAGGCATGGATGTAATTGCTTGCAGAGGCGGTGTGATAGGGCCGATTGAAAGCGGTACTTATGCGGTCAATGAAAACATGATAAATGCGCTCAGAAATTCAAAAGTAGATCATGCCTCGAATCTTTCTGGTTTGATAGGATATGAACTCTCCGGAGGGAAAATACCGGTCTACACCACAGATCCTGTCTCTGTGGATGAAATGGATGATATCGCGAGAATTTCAGGCCTTCCGGATCTGGAAAGAAAAAGTTATTCTCATGCGCTTAACATGAAGATGGTTGGAAGGACGGCAGCGCAAGAAATAGGCAAAAAATATGAGGAATGTAATTTTGTGATAGCACATCTGGGTGGCGGCATTTCGGTGGCAGCCCACAAACATGGACGAATGGTAGATGTCAACAACGCAAATGATGAAGGACCATTTAGCCCTGAAAGAACAGGAGAGATGCCCGTCGGTGATATCGTTAAAATTGCATATTCTGGAAAATACACGAAAGGCGAATTGAAAAGAAGATACGTCGGTCGTGGTGGACTCATCTCCTACTTATCGACAAATGATCTCAGAATAGCGTTGAACTTGGCAAAAGAAGACAAAAAAGCCAGAGTTATCGTTGAAGCGATGGCCTATCAGATAGCCAAAGGAATTTCTGAAATGACAACAGTTCTCGATGGAAAAGTTGATGCGATAGTTTTAACAGGAGGTATGTCATACAGCAATGAGTTCGTTGGTATTATAAGATCATACATATCTAAAATATCTCTCGTACTTGTAATGGCAGGAGAGCATGAAATGGAAGCACTTGCGATGGGGACGCTTAGAGTTTTGGAAGGAAAAGAAAAAGTAAAATTGTACAATCAAAGGAGTGTGAAAGTAAATGAAAAAGCTGTCTGAACTCGTCGAGAAAGCAAAAAATCTTGACAAAAAAATGAGAATCTCCGTTGCAGTGGCACAGGATGAAGTTGTCCTTGAAGCTGTTGAAGATGCTCGAAAAACAGGTATAATCGATGCAACGTTGATTGGAGATCAAAAAGAGATCGAAAAACTTGCTTTGAAGTTGAAGATCGATCCTTCCAATTATGAAGTTATCGATGAAAAAGAAGAATTGGAAGCGACAAGAAAAGCAGTCGAACTTGTTCATACCTATCATTGCGATCTTTTGATGAAGGGAAAGGTTCATACCTCTGATTTGCTTCATGCCGTACTTGATAAAAATTTCAATCTCAGAACTGGGAAAACGATGAATCATGTTGGCATCTTCGAGGTGCCATCTTACGATAGGCTGCTTATAATCACGGACGCCGCGATGGTCATAGCACCAACATTTGACCAAAAAATTGATTCTATTTACAATGCGACAAAAGTTGCACATGTTATGGGAATCGATGTGCCGAAAGTTGCCGTGCTGGGGGCAGTTGAAACTGTAAGTCCTGCCATGCCTGCAACTTTAGATGCAGCCTTGATGGCGAAGATGTACGATAGAAAACAAATAACCGGCGCAATAGTCGATGGGCCTTTTGCACTTGACAACGCAGTAAGTGAAGAAGCCGCAAAACATAAGGGTATCGGAGGTCCCGTTGCCGGTCATGCCGATATTTTGCTTGTTCCGGATATAGAAGCAGGAAATATATTGTACAAAGGACTGATTTTCATCGCAAAAGGAAAATTGGCCGGAACGATAGTTGGTGCAAGAGTTCCTATTGTTTTGACTTCTCGGGCAGATGACACGGAAACGAGACTTTACTCGATAGCCTTAAGTGCTTTGCTGGCAAAGGCGGGATAAGATGTTGAAGATCCTTGCCGTTAATCCGGGTTCTACCTCAACCAAGATTGCCATTTTTGATGGAGAAAAGGAGATAAAATCTCAAAATCTTTATCATTCTGCCGAAGAGTTAAGACCATTCAGGCATATGGCGGATCAATACCAATTCAGGGTTGACAAAATAAGCGCATTTTTAAAAGATACCTCTTATACTTTGTTTGATTTTGATGCTTTTGTTGGAAGAGGCGGACTTGTGAAACCCGTGCAAGGAGGCACTTACATCGTAAACGATCTTATGATAAAAGAATTGAAAGAGGCGAAATACGGAGAACATGCTTCCAATCTTGGAGCTATGATCGTGGATGAATTTTCTAAGTTAACAGGAAAACCGGCTTTTATCGTGGATCCCGTTGTTGTGGATGAAATGGATGATATCGCAAAAATATCTGGGCATCCGGATTTTCAACGGAAATCCATTTTTCATGCTTTGAATCAAAAGGCTGTGGCAAGAAAGGCTGCCGAATCTCTTGAAAAAAGATACGAAGAGTGTAATTTCATAGTTGCACATATGGGCGGTGGGATTTCGGTGGGAGCACATAAAAAAGGGCGTGTTGTCGATGTCAACAACGCCTTAGACGGTGATGGACCATTCAGCCCCGAAAGAAGCGGCACTTTGCCATTGACATCTCTCATAGATCTTTGCTACAGTGGCAGATACACTTTCGAGGAGATGAAAAGAAAAATAAAAGGAGAAGGTGGCCTTGTTGCCCACCTTGGGACGAATAACGCTGTTGATGTTCAAAAAATGGTGGATGGCGGAGATAAACATGCAGAACTCATTTACCATGCGATGGCTTACCAGATTTCGAAGTGGATAGGAAGAATGGTTGTGCCACTTGAAGGAAACGTTGATGCCATCATACTCACCGGCGGAATGGCTTACGATTCAAAGCATATGATCAAATGGATAAAAGAAAAAGTTTCTTACATAGCACCCGTTATGGTTTTTCCCGGTGGTCGTGAGGAAGAGGCCCTTGCGATAGGTGCGCTTAGGGTACTAAGAGGAGAGGAGCAACCTAAAAATTACGCTTGAAAATTTGTTCGACGGTAAGACAAAACTTTACCTCTACGTCGGTATGTTTGGAAGTGGCAAAACGGAATTATCTTTGAATACCGCTATCTTTTTGAGGAAAAAGCAAACCCACGTTGCCATTGCGGATATAGACATAATAAGCCAGTATTTTAGAAGCAGAGATGAAAAATCTTTTCTTGAGGAAATGCAAATAAAGATGATTACGGTGCCGGAAAGATACATGCATGCCGATCTTCCCATAATACCTCCTGAAGTTGGAGGATATATATCAAATCCTGATTTTTTGACTGTTGTGGATGTCGGCGGAAACGAAGACGGTGCTGTCGTACTTGGTTCTCTGAAAAATTTCATCGATAAAGTTAAAAAATCTACCTTCTTCGTGGTAAATGTCTTTAGACCGTTCAGTGCAACCAAAGCGGAAATAATCTCGAATATAGATAGAATATCCCAAATCGGAAAGATAAAAATAGAGTACCTTGTGAACAATTCAAACGTTGGATCCGAGACGAAATTCGATGATATCAAAATAGGAGAAGAAATTTTAACGGAAGTTTCCAAAGAAACATCTATTCCGTTGGCCTTCACCTCTGTAGATCAGGATATGGATTATGAAGGGAATTTACCCGTTTTTAAGATCAAAAGATTCATGAAAAATCCTTGGTGAGGAGTGATTACTTTGGCAAAAAAAGGATATGTCGAAATAAACACCGAGAGGTGTAAAGGTTGCGGTCTTTGCATAAATGCATGTCCCCAACATGTTTTGAGGTTTTCTGAAAAATTCAACGATAAGGGATACCATTACGCTGAACTTTACGATCCAAACGATAAATGTCCGGGATGTGCTTTTTGTTACTACATGTGTCCGGATGTTTGCATAACCGTTCACAGAGTTTCTGAGGAGCGTGTTTAAAATGAAAATGCTTATGAAAGGTACAGAAGCCATAGCCGAAGCAGCAGTAAGGGCAGGTTGCAGACTTTATTTTGGATATCCTATAACACCACAAAGCGAATTGACCGAATACATGGCAAAGAGAATGCCCGAGGTAAAAGGTACTTTTTTGCAATCCGAGAGTGAAGTTGCAACCGTTAACATGCTTTACGGCGCCGCATGTACAGGTAGAAAGGTAATGACTTCAACTTCTTCGCCAGGCTTTAGCCTGATGCAAGAAGGCATTTCTTACATGGCTGGTGCCGAATTACCCGCGGTCTTTATAAATGTCATGCGCGGTGGCCCTGGTTTGGGCGATATTCAACCGTCTCAGAGTGATTATTTTCAATCCACAAAGGGTGGCGGCCATGGAGATTACCGTATGATAGTGCTTGCACCGCACACACTTCAAGAGGCTGCCGGTATGATGAATGAAGCCTTCGAACTTGCCTTCAAATACAGAATGCTTGTGACAATTCTGGTGGATGGCATGATAGGGCAGATGATGGAACCGGTAGAATTGCCGAAATGGACAAAGCCTGAAGAATTTGCAGAACCGGATTGGGCTCTTACAGGTGCGAATGGAAGAAAGCCGAGAAAGGTAACTTCATTCGATCTCGATCCTTACGAACTTGAAAAGATGAACTTGAGATACCAGGAAACGTACAAAAAGGTTGCTCAAAATGAAGTTAAATACGAGGAATTCAAAATTGAAGATGCGGAAATAACAGTCGTTGCCTATGGCACAACTGCAAGAATAGTTAAGACGGTCGTCGATTATGCGCGTAAATCAGGAATAAAAGTGGGGCTTTTTAGACCCATAACTTTGTGGCCATTCCCTTACGATAGATTATCCGAAATTTCAAAAAACGTGAAAAATATACTTACAGTTGAAATGAGTTACGGTCAAATGCTTGAGGATGTGAAGTTAGCCGTTTTGGGAAAGAGCAATGTGCATTTTTACGGAAGAAGTGCTGGGGTTGTGCCCACACCGGTTGAAATTTTAGATTCGATAAAAAAGATCGTGAGGTGATTGAAATGACCATTGATAAAATAGTTGCCCAAACGCCAAAATCTTTAAGTAAGGTCGAATTCAGTTATTGCCCGGGATGTCATCATGGGATAGTTCACAGATTGATTGCGGAAGTTATAGATGAACTTGGAATAGCGTCTAAGACGATAATGGTGGCTCCTGTGGGATGTTCCGTTTTTGCTTACAATTTTTTTGATTTGGATGGTACTGTGGCGGCTCACGGAAGGGCACCTGCTGTTGCCACGGGAATGAAAAGAGCCTTGCCTGACAGAATTATCTTTACCTATCAGGGAGACGGAGATCTCGCTTCCATAGGTACGGCTGAGATCGTTCATGCCGCGAACAGGGGAGAAAATATCACGACGATCTTCATAAACAACGCTGTTTACGGAATGACAGGCGGACAAATGGCACCGACGACATTGCTTGGCCAGAAAACGACGACTTCTCCATACGGAAGAGATGCGAAGGCCAATGGATATCCGATAAGGATGAGTGAGATGCTGTCGACACTTGACGGCTCCGCTTACATAGAAAGGACAATGGTTACAACTCCGCAAAATGTTATAAAAACAAAGGCGGCGATAAAGAAAGCGTTTCAGGTTCAATTGAAAGGATTGGGATTTTCGATGATAGAAGTGCTTTCAACTTGCCCGACCAACTGGGGAATGACACCCATCGAATCGATGAAGTGGCTTGAAGATCACATGACAAAAACTTTTCCGTTGGGTGTCTTTGTGGATAGAACAAAGGGGTTGATGTGAGATGATCAAGTCCATAGTTATAGCAGGCTTTGGCGGCCAGGGTGTTATGCTGATGGGTAAGATCATAGCGGAAGCGGCGATGTTCGACGGTTTGAACGTTACATGGCTTCCGTCTTATGGCCCTGAAATGCGAGGAGGTACCGCCAATTGCACCGTTATAATAGGAGACGAACCTATAGGTTCTCCTGTCGTGGATTCTCCTGATGTGGTTATAGCCATGAATATCCCATCAATGATGAAGTTTGAGGAAATTTTGAAAAAAGACGGCACGATCTTGCTTAACTCTTCAGTCATAGACAGAGCACCTTCGAGGAAAGATCTCAAAGTTTACAAAATAGATGCCAATAAGATAGCAGACACAATAGGAAATGCAAAGATCCTAAACATGGTAACGCTTGGAGCCTTCGCGAAAGCAACCGGCTTTATCAAGATAGAAGCGATAGGTAAAGCCCTCGAAGAAACTTTTGCGAATAGAAACAAAAAACTTGTTGATTTGAATTTACAGGCTGTCGAGAATGGAATGAAATTGGTCACTGACTGATAAAAGATATTCGGCAACTTCTTCCATTGACCATACTTTCAAATTCAAAATAGCCTGATTTACGAGCATTTTGTATCCGTCGATTGTCCTAAGGCCAATTGTTGATGCATATTTAAGAAATTTTGTCGGCGCCGGATTGTAAATGAGATCGTACACAACACAGTCTTTTGTGAACTTTTTCAAGTCGATGTCAGGTATATCATCGACGTTTGGATACATTCCGAGAGGTGTTGCGTTGATGACGATTGCAACGTTTTCAAACAGAGGGTCTTCAAGATTTACTCCAAATAGTTTCTTTAGTTCCAATATTTTGGACGGTGTTCTGTCCTTGACGTATATCTTCATGTGCATTTTTTTGAGAGCAAAACATACGGCCTTTGCTGCCCCTCCGGCACCTATGATGAAGGCTGAATCTCCTTTTAAATCTACATTTTTGATGCTTTCGTAAAAGCCTTGCCAGTCTGTGTTAAAACCCGTCATAGACAGATCAACGGTGTTAACTGCCATCATACTTTTTGCATCATCCGAAAATGCCTTCAGGTGCGGGAGGATCATTTCTTTGTAAGGGATTGTGACGTTGAAACCGTCTAACATTTTTGTCATTTCTTCCACGTCGCGATCAAAATTCGCCTTTGGTATCTCGATTATCCCGTAAGTTGCGTCTATTTTGATCCTTTTGAACAAAGCGTTGTAAATCGAAGGTGAAATGGTATGACCAAGATGCTCTCCGATTATGGCATATTTTTTCATTTTTTTAAATCCTTTGAGATTGTTTCAAGCGCTCTTATCATTTCATCCAAAAATTCAGATATGTTTTTTGAATTGTATTTTTTGAAAGTTTCTTCAAGCAAAGAGCTCTGCTTTGAAAGTCTTGTCATGGATAAATATCCAGGACCTGCAAGTGATTCATAGGGTAATCCTAATACTTTTATGATTTTTGAGATGAAATAAAGACCCTGGCTTGTGTGGGCAAGCGCTTTGTCGTGAAACTCAGCGTCAACCATCACAAGATTAGATCCTATCGTGCTTATGAATTCCATCACGATGCGCATAGAAGTATCATCAAGATTTGTTTTGACTATCGCGAACGGTCTGCCTTCGAACATCTCGGGATCCCATGAATCCTTTCCTGTTCTTTCATTTCCGGCTATCGGGTGTCCTCCTACAAATTTAAGTCCGCTTTCTTTTGCTTTTTTCATGACCGGTACTTTGACGGAGGCTGTATCTAAATAAAGATTATCTTTTGGCAGATCTTCCATGATTTTTAAAATCACATCGGCATAAAGTGCAAGAACAACAAGATCGTAGCCATGACCCTTGAACTGTTCACATTTTCCACCTATACCTTCGCAAAGTTGAGGATCAACGTCAAACAGATCCGGGGTATATCCCGAATTTCTTAACTTTAACGCGATAGATCCGCCAATTTGTCCCAAACCCACAATTGCAATTCTCATTTTTTCTCCATAACGTATTCAATACCAAGGATGTATCCGTACCATCCAAGGCCCGAGATGATCCCATCGCATGCGCGTGATATTACGCTTTTCGATCTAAACTCTTCTCTTTTGAATATATTCGAAATGTGTATCTCAACTTTCGGACCTTTAAATGTTTCAAGTGCATCGTGAATTGCGTAACTGTAATGCGTAAAAGCTCCCGGATTTATTACTATCCCATCTGTTTCGGGTAGATTTTGGATGTAGTCGATTATTTCACCTTCATGATTTGACTGAAAAAAGTCGAGAATCACATCCTTCGTCTCGGCCCATTTCTTTATCTTATCAATGATTCGATCGTACGAAAATGATCCATAAATCGAAGGATCCCTTTTTCCAAGCATATTTAAATTTGGACCATTCACAACATGGATGATCATCTTTCTCCTCCATTCTTCAGAATTTCCGCACCGTTTTCATAAACATGCTTTGCGTCCTCACAATCGGCAAGGACCATTACCCTTATTGTCATCTCATGATCGCCATCAAATTCTGCTTCTTGAAGGCACATAAGAGGCAAATCGTGACCTGCTTTTCTGAAAGCCGTAGCAGGGTTTAAAGAAGTTACATCTTTTGTCACACTGAAAATCACGGAAATGATATCTTTGTCGGATATATTGTTCATCTCATAAATCTTATCCATGAGTTGCGATGTTCTCAAACCGACCTCATCTTTTGTGTCTTCATCAATAAAAATAGCTCCTCTTATCGCTTTCAAAATTCACCTCCAAATTTGAAATCTATTTTAGATGCCATCACTTAATTTTCAAATCACGAAATATTTTACCAGATCGTTGTTGTTTATAATCTCCATTTCCTTCGGCGCTATGAAAAAGGCATTTGCCTTCGACAGTGATGTGAAATCACCGGAACCGTTGTATTTTATCTGCTTTATAATGCCATTTTCCACGTTGCACGGTACAAAATGTACTTTGCCTTTAGATTTTCTGAATGTCCCGGAGAATTTACCGTTTAAGATGATAGGATGCAATTTGTCAGTTCCAAGCAATTTTTCAACAAGTGGCAAAACTACTATTTCAAACGCGAGATATGTTGATACGGGATTTCCAGGCATTCCAAAGATCCACATTTTCGATCCGTTTAACCTTGATATCACAGTTGGAGCACCTGGTTTCATGTATATTTTTTCAACCATTATCTCTGCTCCCAAATTTTCAAGTAGTTTAATTGTTAAATCTTTGTCTCCAACTGACGAACCACCTGTTATAAGCAAAATATCACAGTGTTTATCCAAAGATTCTTCAATTTTAAGCCTTATTTCGTCTTCATCATCGCGTGAAATGCCAAGGTCAATGAATGTTTGATTTATTCCGTTTATTTGGGCTTGCAAAGCGTATCTCGATGAATCTCGTATCTTCCCATTGTCTATCTGATCTTCAACATCAACAAGTTCATCTCCGGTTGGCAGAACGCCTATCTTCAATTTTCTTTTTACATTTAAGTATTTCATTCCGAGCGAAGCAACAAGGTTTATCTTGCTTGTGGTTATCAAATCACCTTTTTTTAATGCAATTTCTCCTTTCTTAAGGTCTTCCCCCTTAAAAGCGATATTTGCGAATTTAGAAAGGATCTTTTTAATTCTAACTTTATCGTCCTTCACTTCACAAATTTCTATTTCGCCAACGGTATCACACGGGACTGGGACAAGTCCACCTGTCATTATTTTTACGCATTCTCCCGCTTTAAGGTTCAAAGAAGTTGGATGACCTGCAAGCACTTCGCCTTTAACTTTTAAAATCGGTGATTTGATCACATCGTCATATTTAAAGGCAAAACCATCCATTGCAGATCTATCGTAAGGAGGAAAATCATAATTAGAAATGACATCATAAGACAATATTCTTCCGACTAAATTTTCTATCGATACAGATTCATCTTCCTCGATTTCATGTACACAGTCAAAAATTTTCAGGGCTTCTTCAAGATTTTTCACGAAAATCATCTCCCGATATCCTTGTATGTGTATGTTGGTTGCCATCTAACAAAGAAATTCCAAGCGGAAGAATATCCATTACGACTTCAAGATTTTCTCTTACTCCGTTTGGGTTACCAGGCAAATTTATCACCAAAGTTTTACCTCTTATACCCGCTATCGCCCTTGAAAGTGCGGAATTTTTTGTTTTGGAAAAAAATGTTGCAACTCTCATTATTTCGGGTATTCCTGGTACTTCTTTTTCTATGACATCCTTTGTGGCTTCAGGCGTGATATCTCTTGGCGCGAATCCCGTACCTCCAGCCGTTAAAACAAGATCAACCTTTAACCTATCGCAAAATTCCACGATCTTTTGCGAGATCTTCTCTTTTTCATCCGGTACTATGTCGTAAGCAACGATATCTGCGATATTCGAAAAAATTTCTTTTATTGTTAAGATATTTTTGTCTTCCATTTCTCCTTTCGCGCATCTATCGCTGACCGTTAAAACACCTATTTTCAAATTATTCGCCCCCTCGATATGATCACAATAATTTTACAATAAAAATCATCAAAAAAACAGTCCTTTTATGGCGGTATGTCAAGGCAACAAAAGTTGGTTCAGCATATATTGCGAAAAAATTTTTCGCACTTTATTGTTGCTCAATTACTTAACTCATGATGTGCGTCAAGATTACGGTAAATGTTACGAACAGATTTAAGCATTTTAAGTTGCCTCTTCTATCTGAAAGTTTGTCTCTAACAGATCATAATCACTCTTAACATCGATTTGATCAGA
>JAJYYZ010000071.1 GCA_021800445.1 bacterium
CCGACTTGCATGTGTTAGGCACGCCGCCAGCGTTTGTCCTGAGCCAGGATCGAACTCTCCGTCCAAACCTTACTCTTATAGCTGCCCGTTTTTCAATGAACTATAAATCTCAATTGCAAGGATTATACTATCACAAAAATGCCACTTATGTCAATAGGCCGAAGAAATTAGATAAACCAGCGCATAGCATATGGCATATAGCAAGAAAGAGGCATTAGGGATATAGAGGTTAGAGATTAAAAGCGGTAACGCATAATCGGTCTTGATCAAGTATAATATACTAAACAAAATTCAGATTTCGAATCGTCGCGATGGCGGGCGTTAAAAATTATTTGAAAAATGAGGTGTTATATTGACAAATTACAAGAAAAATTTTGGTCAGAATTTCCTGATTAATCCCACAATTGCCAGCAGAATTGTGAAAGAATCCGGCGCGTCAAGAGGTGAAACGGTGCTTGAAATAGGTGCCGGAAGAGGAATTTTAACGCAATGTTTGATTGAAAAAGAGATTAGCGTAATAGCCTTTGAAATTGACAGAGAACTTTTTGAATTTTTGAAGAATAAATTTGAAGGCACGCGAGTTGAATTCATGTTTGAAGATTTTTTAAAATTTCAGGGAAAGATAAAAGCGGACAGATGTGTTTCAAATATTCCTTACAACATATCCACTCCGATAATAAAAAAACTTTTTGACCTTGAAATTCCGTCTATGACGTTGATGATTCAAAAAGAATATGCCAAAAGGCTTATGGCCAAACCAAAAAGCAAAGATTACAATTCTTTAAGCGTTTTTGTTCAGGTAAGAGGTAAGATCGATCGTCTCTTCGATGTGGATCGAAAATCATTTTTCCCATCTCCAAATGTGGATTCCACAGTTATACAAATCACAAGGACAAAAGAAATGGAAAATAAAATAAAAGACATGAAAAAATTTGAAGAAATCGTAAAAGCATCTTTTTCGCAGAAAAGAAAGATGATAAGAAACAACCTAAAAGATGTGGATATGATTTTAAAAAAAGCAGAGATCTCTCCCACTCAAAGGGCAGAAGAGATCCCGGTAGAAAAATTCATAGAACTTTCAAATCTTTTATCCGACGACACATTTTGACCAGTTACAATTCATACAGGTAACGCAACCTTCTTGATTAACAAGTGAATTTTTCGAAAGGCAAACCGGACAATATGTGTTTCCGTCTTCATCTATGTAGTAATCGTTGTACCATTTAAGATTGTTCGCAACGACGAATTTCTCTATTTCTTCAGGACTTTTCTTTGTTCCATCAAGATGTATTATCTCTTCTTCGCCATCTGATTTCACAGATATACCCCAGAGTTCGGCAAAATCATCTATTGCTTTTTTTATCTCTTCGGCAACTCCTTTCGCGTAATCGCCTTTGACTTTTTTGAGTTGTTCAAGTATCTCATCCATTGAAACACCTGCCCTTAGGGCGATAGATGAAAGTCTTCCTATGATCTCGGCCGTTTCTCCTCCATTCGAAACAAATACCTCTATTGCTTCTCCCGAATCATCAAAACTCACCGTTATGTAAGTTGTTCCGGAATCTCCCTTGTATTTTCTTGTGACGGATCTTAACGTTTTCTTTCTCGGTCTTGCCCTTAATTTATGGTGTTCGTCGATCACAAAGAAATTGACTTTAGGCGCATCTTTAGTTTTAACGTTTTTGTTTGCGTTTAAAACCTGTGTCTGCAAAGAACCGTCTCTGTATATCGTTATTCCTCTGACATTTGATTTTAAGGCACGCATGTAGATGTCGAGTATGTCTTCAACACCTGAAGAATTTGGCATATTTATCGTTTTCGATATGTTGTTATCGACGTAATTTTGAAAAGCTTCTTGCATCTTCAAGTGCGCATCGGTGGATATATCATGACTCACGACAAATATCTTTTTGATTTCATCAGGTATTGAATCTATATTTTTAAGCGTTCCTTCATCCATTATGCGCTTTTTCATATCTTCGTCAAGCAGATCACCTATTTTCTCAACGAGCAAATGATTAACATAGACAAGCGGTTCTTTGGTCCCATCGCTTTTGTTCATGTACCGAGTATAGGCAAGCAAAAAATTGGGTTCAAGTCCAGACGATGTATCTGCTATATTTGAAATGGATCCAGTAGGAGCAACTGTCATAACAGCAACATTTCTGTGTGCTTTTGAAAGTTCTGTAAACTCTTCTCTTAATTTATCATCCATTTCCGAACTACCCATTGCAAACGGAATGAATCCTCCATCTTGCGAGTATTTACTGTGATCGTAGAGTGGAAAATTTCCCTTTTCTAATCCCAGTTCGTAGGAGGCCCTGTGAGACTCGAGTGCAAGTTCAGCCATAAAATTAGACGCAAATTTGAAAGCATCCTCCGAATTGTAAGGTATCTCCATCTTGTACAGCAAATCCGCAAAACCCATTATTCCAAGTCCCAATCTTCTCGAATTTCTAACGGCATCATCTATTTCTTTAAGTGGAAAGACGTTGACATCTATTATGTTATCAAGAAAACGAATCGCAATTTTGGCCGTTTCATCAAAAGCCTCATGATCGAAAAATCCATTGTCATAAAATTTCGCTACATCTATCGATCCGAGATTGCACGCTTCATAAGGTGGCAAACCAATTTCGCCACACGGATTGGTTGACTCTATCATTCTGTAAGGATAAAGTGGGTTGTATTTGTTCATTTCTCCAAGAATTGCAAGGCCTGGATCACCGGTTTTCCATGCATTATCTGCTATTTTTCTAAGCAGATCGCGAATTTTTATTTTTCTGACCACACCCGATTTGGGATGCGATAGTTCTATTTCTTCATCGTTTTCATAAGCAGTGACGATCTTTTCTTTGTCCTTTATTCCAACGGAAATGTTGAAAAATTTCAACACCGATTCTCCGGTATTTTCTTTTTTCGCTTCGATGAATTCCTCTATGTCCGGATGATCTATATCAAGAATACCCATCAAAGCGCCTCTTCTTTTGTAACCCTGTTCCACGACTGCTATCGCAGAATTGAAAACATGCATAAAACTCACGGGACCCGATGCGCGACCGGAAGTGCCCGCAACAAAAGTACCTTTTGGTCTGAGAGAAGAAAAATTTGAACCAACACCTCCTCCCACTTTTGTTATGAGAGCATAATTCTTGACAGCATCAAAGATGCCTTCTATGCTATCATCTACGGGAACGACAAAACATGCGCTTAGCATATGAAGGTGATTTCTCGTTTTGTAAACTTCCTCGTAATCTTGAAGCGTCATCTCTTCGATCGGTTTTCTAAGCAGTTCCTCTCTAACACCTGTACCGGCGTTAAAAAGAGTTGGACTATTTGGAATGAAAAGCCTTGCATTCAAAACAGAATAAAATGTTTCTTCCCATTTTTTGATGTTATCGATATTTCCAGAAGACAAAATTTCTGCCGTGGCTGTGACGCGGGCAACCCGTCTGGAAACATCCGACCAATTTTTTTCAACGTATTCACCACTTTGGTTTTTCCAGAAATATCTTTCTTTGAGAATATTTTTGGCATTATCGGTGGGTTGAATTTTAGAAAATTTTTCAATGATATCAGATAGCATAAGATCCCTCCTTGAAAGATTCTGAGATTAGTTTACCCTTTTTAAGTTACAGTCAAAAAAATCTTTTAAGACTTGTGAATGAAAGGACGTAGGTCAAAAAGAGAGAAAAATGAAGTTTAAATTCAAAATGAAATAAGGTTTGAGAAAGTTAACTTACTTTTGATCAAAAATTCATTCCTCCAAAACTGATTTTTACGCAATTTAAAAGAGAAAAAACGATCTTAATCTTTTAATTTTTAATCGAAATTTTTTGAATATAAATTCCGAATCGTAGCAATGGCACGTAGCGCGTGACGCGTAATCTGTAATCATACTGCTCACTCTGTCGAGTAGAAGTGTATCTCTCCAATTTTAGGGGCAGGTTTGTTTTCCCCGTTTCTCTCCGTTTCCTCTGAGAGTGAGAATGTCACAATATTTGCCCCATGATTGGATTGAATACACTCCCCTCACGGAACCGTACTTGCGGATTTCTCGCATACGGCTCTTCATTATGAGTTTCACACTTACGCTTTGTTCAGGCCTTTTCCCATATCTTTACATATATCTTGGCTTCGGGTAATGGATTCTTTTCAAGATATTTTTGAAACTT
>JAJYYZ010000072.1 GCA_021800445.1 bacterium
AAGGCTATCTACTTCATTGAGCCATTCGAATTCAGATTTGTATTGTGCGGGTGTGGTATTAAGCATCATCTTATGCGCTTGGTAATAATCGATTTTATCCTCAAGCATTTTGTTGTAGATAAACCGCGCACAGCCAAATGTCTTTGCAAAGATCACCTCCTGCGCTTTGTTCGGATATAACCTGAAGCGATAAGCCTTATGCTTTATAATCTTTATCACCTTGGCTTTCAATACACTTGAGCATCATCTATATTTATCAAGACAAGATGGTAATACATGCTGACGAATGATTCTATCTGATTCCATTCTAACACAAATCAAAGAGCAATTCATCTCACCACTTATAGAAGGGGGAGAATTCTTGCTTAAAAAAACGTTAAATTAATCTGTGTACGCGCCCAAAATATTCATCGGTTTCTGTTAAGTAGAGGATTCCCTGAATCAAACCAATTATGGCTGGAATTCCCGTCCAACAAAAAATAAGCATCAGAATACCCCATCCGATGTTGTGAAGGTAAAACTGGTGAATTCCAAGTCCACCCAGCAATATACCCAAAATACCTGCCGTTATTCTTTTATGATGAATATACTCATCTCCGCTTTGATAAGGAGCGTAAGAAGATGGAATTGTGCTGGCAGGTTGTCTTACGCCACATTTAGGACATATCTCTGCCTTTTCATCAATTTCGGCACCACAATTTACACAATACTTCTTTCCAGTTTCAGCCATAAAAATACCCCCTTGAAACGCAGTTTGTTCTATTTTACAACATAACTTATCTTATTCAAAACGAAAAGCGGGCTTTCGCCCGCTTTCGATTTTTAGATCAATATTCGGGAGGCATAGGAGGCATTTCTTTTTTCTCCTCCGGCTTTTCGACTATCGCAACTTCTGTTGTCAAAAGCATGGAAGAGATAGAAGATGCATTCTGAAGAGCACTCCTTGTTACTTTTGCCGGATCTATTATACCTGCTTCGAACATATCGATGAACTTTCCTTTAAGGGCGTCGTATCCGTAAGATTTACTTGAATTGGCAAGTATTTCATTTACAACAACGGCACCTTCAACACCCGCATTCTGGCATATTATCTTTAGAGGTTCACTCAAAGCATTTCTGACTATCATGGCACCGATTTTCTTTTCACCTTCAAATTTATCTTCGAATTTCTTAAGGTCTTGTGCAATCCTCAGAAGAGTAACTCCTCCACCGGCAACGATTCCTTCTTCAACCGCTGACTTTGTTGCACTCAAAGCGTCTTCAATTCTTTGTTTCTTTTCTTTGAGTTCTGTCTCAGTCGCGGCTCCGACTTTTATAACCGCAACTCCACCGGAGAGTTTAGCCATTCTTTCCTGTAAAGTTTCTTTTTCATATTCACTGGTCGTGTTTTCAATCTGGGCTTTTATCTGTGCAATTCTGTCTTTTATGTCTTTTTCCTTACCGGCACCATCTACAATCAAGGTGTCGTCTTTTCTTACTTTTATACTCTTTGCACGACCAAGCATGTCCAAAGTGACGTTATCGAAATCAAGTCCGATTTCTTCACTCACAACAGTACCGCCTGTAAGTATGGCTATATCCTGGAGCATGGCTTTTCTTCTGTCTCCAAAACCAGGGGCTTTGACAGCCATAACGTTGAGTGTGCCCTTCAATTTGTTAAGTACAAGAGTTGTAAGAGCCTCTCCCTCGACATCTTCTGCTATTATAAGCAACGGTTTCCCAGTTTGGGCAGTTTTTTCAAGCAAAGGAATGATCGGCTTTATGGCACTTATTTTTTTGTCAGTTATAAGTATAAAAGCATCTGAGAGATTTGCTTCCATCTTTTCTGCATCCGTAACAAAGTATGGGGAGATGTATCCACGATCAAATTGCATACCTTCTGTGAATTCAACATGCGTTTCCATTGTTTTTGAATCCTCGACGGTTATTACCCCATCTTGTCCAACTTTATCCATTGCTTCTGCTATCAATTCGCCTATTTCTTCATTGTTAGCGCTTATAGCCGCGACATGGGCGATATCAGATCTGCCGTTCAATTTCTTGCTGAGTTTCTTTATCTCTTCAACGGCCTTTTCAGTGGCTTCCTGCATTCCGGTTCTCATAACCATCGGATTTGTTCCGGCAGTTATATTCTTTATGCCTTCTTTTATCATGGCTTCGGCCAAAACAGTTGCCGTCGTGGTTCCATCACCGGCCGCATCATTTGTTTTTGTTGCAACTTCTTTTACAAGTTGGGCGCCAAGATTTTCGAACTTATCTTCAAGATCGATCTCTTTAGCAATTGAAACGCCATCACTTGACACAGTTGGAGAACCAAAACTCTTTTCAACAACCACATTTCTTCCTTTAGGACCAAGCGTAATTTTAACGGCACTTGCAAGTTTTTCGACACCTGTAAGTATAGATTGCCTTGCATCTTGATCGAATTTGAGTAACTTGGGCATTATTCATTTACCTCCTTCATTTTTCAACCTTTGCGAGAACATCGTTCCAATCGATCAATATGTAATCTTCATCGTCAACCTTGATCTCATTTCCTGAGTACTTCGCAAAAATAACCACATCACCGATTTTCACGTTGATGTCGTCGCCAGTTCCAACCTCAATAACTTCTGCTCTTTGCGGCTTTTCTTTCGCATTTTCCGGCAGAACTATTCCTCCAGCAGATTTAGGCTCCTCTTTCAATGGCTTGATCAGAATCCTTTCACCAAGCGGTTTAATCCTCATTTTCGTACTCATTCCAAGAAAACCTCCTTTCAAATTAGCACTCTAACATCTCTTCTGCTAATTATGTTAGCGCACTTCAATTCCTAATCAAAGGCTCAATTTTAACAATTATACCATTTTAAAGACGATTATGGAGATTTATTCCCAAATATAAGTGTATATCTTCGTAAATCTCATTATATCACCCTTTTGTAAGTTTTCAACAATCAAAAAAGCCAATAACCGTATGGCTAAAAATGAGTTTTCAACAATTTCAACAAAAGTTTTCAACACTTTCAACAATCAATTGTTGAAAACTCATAAAATCCTTGTAGAATAAGAAAAATATCGTTGTTGAAAACTTTTTACACATCGTTGTATCATTTTTGCTTATAACCATGCCTGTTTGGGAATTTTTCAACACGATAATTCAAAAATGAGTTTTCAACAATTTTATCCCCAAAAAGTTTTCAACAAAGTTTTCAACAAAGTTTTCAACAATCAAAAAACCAGTAGTCATATGACTAAAAATGAGTTTTCAACAATTTCAACAACACATACTAATAAGAAAAATACTAAAAATATATTATTATTAGTATGAGGTGAGAAAATGATATACGCGATAGGTGACATACATGGATGTTTAAATTCGTTAAAACAAATTGTTGAAAAAGTAAATCCAAATTTGGAAGACAAAGTGATCTTCCTTGGAGATTACATAGACAGAGGACCCGATTCAAAAGGAGTTGTTGAATTCCTTTTGAGATTTTCTGCAACACACAAAAACACAATCTTCATAAAGGGGAATCATGAATGGATGATAAAAAGATTTTACGATACAAGAGATCCAAAAGATTGGGAATTATGGGAATACAATGGAGCAAAGAAAACACTTGAAAGTTATGGCAACAACATAGAAAATATTCCCATTGAACATCTGAGATTCTTTGAAAAAACAAAGCTTTACCATTTTGAAGGAAGATACCTTTTTGTTCATGGAGGAGTTAAACCCGGGATAAACCTTTCTAACCAAAAAGTGGAAGACATGCTTTGGATAAGAGATGAATTCATATATTCAGAAAAGCCATTAAAGGGATACACGGTTGTGTTCGGTCACACACCAATGCATAAGCCTTTGATTGAAAGTGATAAGATAGGAATTGACACAGGATGCGTTTACGGTGGAAGTCTTACCTGTCTGAGATTGGATGACAAAAAAATATTTCAAGTGAGGTGTAGAAAGTCAACAACCCACCACCTTTAGAGATGGGGGCTTGCAAAAGCTCTTGTTGATTAGCCTAAGTCGCAAGACTACGTTATCCGTGTCATGACACCCTGAAATGCCGCTCAAGTTTCAGGCTCTGTCTTTTACCATTAAACAGTT
>JAJYYZ010000042.1 GCA_021800445.1 bacterium
CAGGACTTAGAAAACTCGGATATCTGACAGAAGTAACATTTGGCAGCACCACAAAAAGCAAAAGAATGGCAAGCAACCTGATTAAGTCGCATGATACAGATGCTCTCATAATCGCAGGAGGAGATGCAACAACGGCAAGGACAGAATTATCATGCTTTGCTAAATTTGTAAGAAGGCAGAACAGATCATTGCACAAAGCAAATCTTTTAAAAGGTGGCATAAAAGTGGTTAGCACAATCCGATCTTCGAAAGGATACAAAAGGTTTGATAAGGTTCTATATAAGGGGATAGAATGTTTCATATACGGTCTTCGGACAAGTGGGTACTTTGATTTAAGGAAATTAGACAGTACAAAAATACATGCGTCTGCGAACTGGAAAAATTTAAAGAAATTGGAAAGTGCAAAAACATTATTGATAGAAAGGCAGGTGAGGTGGCAATTCCTCTCCGACTTACAGAAGATCGGAGTCTCCTTGCCACAAGAACGATGAAAACTCCGGAATCATACAGAACGCATGTGATCTTCGCCGGAAGAAGGAATGCCGGAAAATCCTCTCTTTTCAACGCTTTTGTTGGATCCAAAATTGCCATAGTTTCAGATCAACCTGGCACAACGACAGATCCTGTTTACAAATCGATGGAACTCCTGCCGATCGGTCCTGTGACTTTGATTGACACGGCCGGTCTTGATGATGAAGATCAGATCGGACAATTAAGAGTCTCAAAGACACTTTCAACCCTCTACAAAGCCGATATCGTTTGCGTCGTGATAGAGGCAAACGGCGATTGGAGCGATTATGAGGAAAAGTTGATTGTTGATCTGGAAAACAGAGACGTACCGTTCTTGATCGTTTTGTCAAAATCAGATCTTGGCATCAACGCATCGCTTATAAAATTCATACAATCTAAAAATTATCCATATAAAGTTGTCTGTGCAAATGATGAACAATCTATCGATGATCTGAGAAAAGCGGTAGGCGCTGTGGCACAAAAACCATATGAACCTCCTCTTATCAAAGATCTTGTCGACGGTGGTGATTTTGTTGTGCTTGTAGTTCCGATAGATCTCGAAGCACCTAAAGGAAGGCTCATAACTCCTCAGGTTGAAGCCATAAGAGAATGTTTAGATGCTGAGACTATTCCAATCGTTACCAAAGAAAGAGAATTGAGATGGACATTGGATGGACTTAAATCAAAGCCAAAAATCGTTGTAACGGACTCTCAGGCTGTGATGAAGGTCATGGCCGATGTGCCAGATGATATACCTCTTACGACCTTTTCAATTCTTGAGGCAAGACATAAAGGAGATATCGCTGAACTTGTCAATGGTCTAAGGATAATAAGACACCTTGAAGATGGCGATAACGTATTGATCTCTGAAGCATGCAGTCACAGGACACTTGCCGACGATATCGCACGTGTAAAAATTCCAAGATGGCTGGAAAATTTTACAGGAAAACATTTGAATTTCGAAGTGCACTCCGGACGTGAATATCCCGAAAATCTTCAAAAATACAAATTGATTCTTCACTGCGGTGGATGTGTTATAACAAGAAGAATGATGATCGAGCGTATAAGACAGGCAAAAACACTTGGAATTCCGATTGTGAATTACGGTGTAATAATTTCTTACCTTCACGGGGCTATTCCAAGAGTGTTGGAACCTTTCCCTGAGGCTAAAATGGCATGGGATGATGTAAATGCGCAAAGAGTTTGATTCGTTGGGAGAAATCGAAGTCCCTGACGATGCCTATTACGGCGCTTTTACGGCAAGATCAATCTCAAATTTTCTTCCAAAAAGGGTTGTGCACAGTGTGCTTTTAAATGCTCTTGCGGATGTGAAATGGGCTTGCGCATCCACAAATGCGGAACTTGGGATAATAGCGCCAAAAATTGCCGAAGCCATAAAAAAATCTTGCAATGATATAGAAGCATTTTCAAAATGGTTCGTCGTTGATCCACTGTCCGGTGGGGCAGGAACATCTTTGAACATGAACATAAACGAGATAATAGCCAACAGGGCAACTGAAATCCTCGGTGGAAAGATCGGAGATTATCTGGTAAATCCATTGGATCATGTCAACAAATCTCAGTCGACGAACGATGTTTATCCAACCGCGATAAAGGTTGGATCGATAAAACTTCTTAGAACACTTGTAGATGAAGTTGCAAATCTTCAACAAAGTTTACAGTTGAAAGAAAAAGCCTTCGATGATGTTATAAAACTTGGAAGAACTGAAATGCAGGATGCCGTCCCGATGACACTCGGTCAGGAATTCGGTGCCTATGCGGAAGCAATCGCAAGGGACAGATGGAGACTTTACAAAGTTGAAGAAAGAATTCGCTTTGTGAATCTTGGAGGCACGGCGATCGGCACCGGCATAGATGCACCGCAGAAATTTTCTTTCGTGGCCATCAGAAAGCTTTCCGAACGTGTTAAAATTGGACTTGTTCGTGCCGAAAACTTAATAGAGTCCACGCAGAATACAGACGTATTTGCCGAAGTTCATGGACTTTTAAAAACTCTCGCGACAAACATCACAAAGATATCAAATGATCTGAGATTTCTGTCAAGCGGGCCTGCCGGCGGAATCGGAGAGATAACTTTAAAAGCTGTCCAAGCAGGTAGTTCCATAATGGCAGGCAAAATAAATCCCGTGCTTTTGGAGTACGCATCTCAATTATCTATGAAAGTGATCGCAAATGACGTGGCCATTAACATGGCAGTTTTCTCAGGAAATCTCGAACTAAATCCCTTTTTGCCTTTGATACAATATACACTTTACGATTCTTTCGACGATCTTATCTTGGCTGTAAAAGCGCTTAGAAATTGTGTTGATGACCTTAAGGCTAATTCTCAAAAATGTAGAGGAAACCTTGAAAAAAGCGCCATGCTCGCCACTTGCTTTGTGCCAATACTTGGATACGAAAAAGTTGCCGAAATAGTCAAAAAATCACTCGATACAAATCGTGACGTTAAAGAATTGCTTATCGAATCTGGGCTATCCAAGGATATGGTCGAAAACGCTTTGGATCCCAAGAAAATGATCGCGCTGGGGTATATCCCTGATAAAGATCGATGATCAATCGTTGCCTGTTAAGTCAGCGATGCCAGCCATTCCCCAGAATCTCGGAAGAAGGTATTCCAATCCTTCGGGTTTTCTTTCTTTAAGCCACAATTTTGAGTACGTGTTAGACAAGGATATAAAGTCAGACGATCGTGATTTACAATTCATCTTTGATAAAGCAACTTCGATCATCTGCTTTATGAATTTGAGATCGTCTGGAAGATCGATATTTTTTGTATCATCAAGTACTTTTTCGAATTCATCTCTTATTTTTTTTACATCTTCAAGTTTATAGAGAGGATAAAGATCTCCGAAAAGTACACGCTTAAGTGTCATCGTTGAAATTTCAGAATTACCGAAGATCTTTCTGACATTTGTTATTTCTTTATTCTCACCGCTTAGGGCAGACCATTTTTCTTCCCATTCGCCATTTCCTTCGGCTATCTCCATAGTTGCCAAAATCAATGGATTCAAAAAGGAAAAAAGGCATTCTTGACCATCGTCACCCCAAGATGTTACCATAAAACCTGGGAGTTTTTCCTCTTTCGCCGCGTTTGTGAAGTTTTTGATATTTGAAAGTGCCGTTTTAAAATCGGGATAAAAGGTATTCCAATCTGAGAGACCTGGACACGCTATTTGAGAATCTTTCCTTTTATCACCGAAAGAATTTATTTTCTCAGCGAAAAATGTTTTTTTGTTTGATGAATAGTCCCAGTTTGCGATGGCAACTTCATCCCAAATTTTGCTTTGCAACACTTCCTGCCATTTTTTGGCCTCTTCGTGGCTTAGATACATCCCAGTTAACATATCTCCCCACATCATAGGGACTTTACCGTGAGATTTGACAATCTCTATCATATGGGCATAATGGTCCTCGTACAATTTGTACCCTTGAAATTCCCACTTTTTGTTCAAACTTTTTCCGCGTCCCAAAGCCCACGTTTCATCTCCGCCTATATGAATGTACTTGGATGGAAAAAATTCAACAACCTCTTCGAGTAATTTTATTGCAAAATCAGATGCGGATTTGTTTGAAAGGTCAAGGCATCCTTCGGAAGGTCTGTGCCATTCGCTGAATTCATGATATTTTGGTAATGACAGAATGTGTTCCATGTGTCCTGTCAATTCCAAAGAGGGGAAGACCTCTATGCCCAAAGATTTACCGTAATCGATGATCTCTTTCAATTCTTCTTCCGTCAGCCTTCCTCTGCGCTTTCCTATCTTTGGATCTATCTTCCAGGGAAATAAATCTTCGAAGTATATCGCAAAATAATTGTATTTGAGCAAAAACAGCCATCTCAGCAATGATTTAAAGTTCTTCAAATTTGGCACTCCTCCGCGCGCTATGTCAAGATGGTACCCTCTGAATTTGAAGTTAAAGGATTCTTCCGCCTCAATTTCGGGAAGCACATCCTTGAACTGACGCACGATCTGGATCAAAGTTGCGTAAGATGTGAATTCGTTTCCCCATATTTCTACTTTACCATCTGTTATCTTCAGGCCGTTTCCCACTCTGTCTATCTTTTCTATCTTCCATTTTCCATTCTTTATTTCGAATTCTCGTTTCAAAAATGGAGGTAAATTTGAAAATCCATCGAATGGATAACGTTTCTTACCGGCTTTCATCATTTTAGGTTCGGGAACTATCATCATTTTCATCACATCCTAAACGTAATCCAGACCATAGTCCGGAAGCGGCATTTGCAAAGATTTAGATTTATACTCTGTCGATCCAAAGATGTATTTCGTCATCTCGCTTAAGTCATCCATGACTTTAACATCGTATGGCAATTCTTCAAGGTACGGTTTTAACTGATTTAGAAAGAGTTTAGAATCTAAAATTCTGACAGTCCCTATAAATCTTCTTCTGATACTTTTTTCAGATGTAAACATCTCGTTCAAGGTGCAATCGGCATCGGTTGTATGAATCACCATGGGACTCATTCGACTCGCGACAGACTTTACAAGGTTTGCAACATCAATCTGACATCCGCCGTGCTCAACGCAATGGTATCTGTTTTCTTTGTCTTTTTCGACAACTCCTTCAGTTACAACGATATAAGCCTCATTCGAAACGAATATTTTGGCCGGCATATTGTCTGCCTTCGATGTTTCTAACATTACCTTGAAAGTTTTTCTATCCCGCACAAATCTAACAGGGTCTTTGGCGTGCAAAAGCATCAAATCGTCAAGATCATCAAGGGTAGCCTCGTGATATTCGACGGTGTTATCTCCATCGACAAAATGTGCGTAATAAACTCCGGCATCAACGGCTCCGAACTTTCTGTATATCGAATTATCACCGGAGATCATCATAAGAGAAGCACCTTTTTTTCTTGAATAGTCCCCGGCCTCACTCATCAAAAGGGTTGAATATCCATGCCCGCGATATCGTTCATCGGTGCAAACGGAACCGACAAGCGACGTTTTTATTCTCGCCGAAAAGATCTGCACGTCTTTGAACAGAAGGCCAAAGATAGAGACTATTTTCCCATCCTCTTCGATACATAAAACATTTTGGGCATTTTCTGGCGAAAAAAGTGCAGGATAATCTTTGCCCATATCTCCGCCGTCTTTTCTGAATACCCTGTTTGCAAGGTTGATAGATTCCGGTATCCTGTTTTCTGTCAATTTCAGAATTTTCACGGAAAAATCTCCTTTCCTTATTTTAAATGCACGTTTAACGCTATAAGTTCTCCAGCACTCAAACCACCGGCATAGCCAAATTCACTGTATCCGCAGTATGGATTCGAATCAGATGGCCATCCTGTAAATTTACTTTCAGACCATTCGCCAAACATGGTTCTATTTGTCAAAGGAACAAAAGGTGTGTCCATCAAAAATATACGCTCTATCGTGTATATAGCCTGTTTTTGCAAATTTGTGTCGCTTGTCTGAGAATAAACATCAAGGGCAGACGTTATAAGTGGGTTTGTGTATCGGCCGTAATCCGAAATGGCCATTTGTCCGATTGGCGCAGAAAAGAAAGGATTGAATTCACCGTAATAAAAATAGTAAGGAGTCGGTCCAAAGCCTGTGCCCCAGCATACGGCTATCTCATAAGTACCACTCATCACGGAGGACATATATGTATTTCCGGCTTCTTGATCTATAACAGTGCTAACGCCTATCGCTTTGAGATTTTCAGATATTATCTGGGCCATTGTTATGAAATCCGTTGCGCCTGCCGGAACAAGTATTTTAAACGTCGGGAAAGGTTTACCGGACAAATCACAAAGTTGGCCTTGAGTATTTTTTTTGAATCCAGCCGATTCCAAAAGTTTTTGAGCGGCTGTGGGATCGTAAGTGAATGAATTCAGAAGATCTTTAAGTGTTGGATCCAACCACTCATCCAATTGGGTCGGAACTATACCCAGTTGATTTGCAATGCCTCCAACGTTGTAATAAGCCTTTTCTTCAAGCGAATTTTTGTCTATGGAGAGTGCGATCGCTTTTCTGAAGTCCGGATTGTCGAATGGATATTTTAGCGTATTGAAAAGCAAAACATTTGTATCGTAAACAAGCCACCAGTATTTGTTTACAGATGGATTTTTATCTGCCCATGCTTTTTGAATGTTCGGAAGAAATGCGCCTACCATATCTGCTTTATCGCTGAGCAACATTTCAAAAGCCGTGGTGTTGGATAAAACGGCCGAGTAAGATATTTTGTCTATGTAGGGTTTGCCCTTCATCCAATAATTCGGATTTTTGGTAAGAGTTAGAGTGTTGTTTGGTATGTTGATACTTTCAAGTTCAAATGGTCCGGTTCCAACCGGATTTGGATTTGTCCATGTAGAAGGATCTTTAACGTCAGACCATACATGTGCCGGAATTATAGATTGTTCGACGATGTAAAAGAACACAGGCGTATTTTGCTTTGCAAAGGTAAAAACAACTGCACTGTCTCCGCTCGCTTCAACACTTTGAAGACCTGACAAGGGTGACCATATGCCGCTTTGATCAAGAGCCGGATTTTCTTTAAGATAGTTGAAAGTGAAGGCCACATCTTTTGCCGTAAAAGGCGTTCCATCCGACCATTTCACACCGTTTCTTGTCGTAATGACAAGTTTGAGATTGTTATCTTCCCATTTGTAAGATGTACCAAGCATTGGCACTATTTCACCGTTCAAAATGTTAACAGAAAACAACGTTTCATATATCACAGGTAGTATACTGACAGCAGACGGACTAAATGGATTAAAATTGGGAACTAAATTCCCTCCTATGGCGTTAACGACTCTTAGTGTTCCTCCATATTTTATATTTTCCCCAAGTGCGGATAGGTTTAAGACAAAGACTATCACGACGAACAACACCAAAAATTTTTTCATACTATTTCCCCTCCTCAAAAACTTTTCAAATCCACAAATTTTCGGCAAAAGCGTGAAACATCTCAGGAATCAAAACTTTGAAACCCTCTGCATACTTGCAGCCTATCTTTTCTCCGTAAAATTTTCCTTTGATATCGAAGTATTTTCTGTACAATTTGAAAGTTTCGGGATTGATCTGGCTTTTGTGCTCGAAGATGGCTTGAAATTTAGTTTCCCATTGATCATCAACGCAAACGAATTGATTCGGAAAGGCTGTAAAGAAAAACGCTATTGCCCTAAGTGCGTATGGATCATAATCTTTGTCGACCGCTTTGACGATTGAATTGTTGTAAAATAAAGCGGCTTGCGCTGTTGCAATGCCTGTTGAAATGTGATCCGGATGAAATTCATAAGGTAAAAAGGGATCAACGGTCATGATGAGATCCGGCTTCAATTTTCTTACCACTTCTATTATCTCACTTTTGAGATTGGATACTGAATACTCTCCGGCATCCGGATGATCCAGCCAGATTAAATCTCTAACGCCAAGCATCTTTGCGGCGTTGATTTCCTCATTTTTTCTAATTTTGGCCGTTTTCGATCTGCTTTTTCCGTTTATTCCCGCACTTCCGTCTGTTACGAACAGGTATGTAACTTTTTTCCCTAAAGAGGTTAATTTCGCAATGGTTGCACCTGATGATATATCTCCGTCATCCGGATGAGGTTGAACGCATAGCACATTTTGACAATCTTCTATTTTTGGAAGTTGAAGTATCTTTCTAATCTCATTTATGTATTCTTCCATGGATGTCCTCCTTTTCAGATTTAATGGCCATAAGTGCTGCTCCTATTTCAGGTTGAAATTTGGGATCTGTGAAATTCGCCTGCGGAAAAATGTTTTTGAAAGCCACTTTGAATTCTTCAAAAAAATATTTTGAACTGAAAATTCCTCCGGTATAAGAAAAAGTAAAATCATCTTCGAGTTCGCATCTCGATTTTACAGATCTGATGATTTTCATGGATTTTTTTATGCCTTTTTTTACTATTGACATGGCAATTTTGTCTCCTGATTCGGCATCATCCAACACGATCTTTGCAGCAGAAGAAATTTTTGAAACATCCGTACGAGGATAATAAAGACTTATGATCTCATCATTTGTTTTCATATTGAAGTATTTCAACAGGTCTTTTTCCAACTTTGTGAACGGTCCTATTCCGTCTTTATGGTTTAAAATTGCAATGGTCGCCTGTTTTGTAAGCCAAAAGCCGCCGCAATATTCTTCAAAAATGTATCCCCATCCTCCGCCTCTTGCCATAACTCCATCAAAATTTCTTCCTATGACTATCGAACCTGTACCGGCCACCATGAGAATGCCAACTCCTCCTGTAGCTCCCCACAAAGCAGCAACTCCGTCATTTGCGATGACGGCATTTTTGATTCCGATATCTTTGAATATCTTTTTCATGATCTCAAGATCTTTTTCGGTATCAACGCTGCTCAATCCTGCACCAACGATATCAAAACCATTTTTGCCGACGTCTTTAATACCCTTCAAAAGCACTTTTTTTGCTTTTTCAATGCCAACGGAATGATAATTTGTCGGAGAATTTATCTCTTTAAAATCGAGAACTCCCTTATCTTCATCGTAAAGCACAAATTTCGTATGCGTGCCTCCGCCGTCTATTCCTATTGATCTCATCTTATCGCTTCCTCAACCTTGGATTCGTTATCTCGTCAACTGCAAAATTCATAAGGGCGAATGATGTTCCAAGCAATGCTATAAGCAATCCTGGCACCAACAGCCATCCCCATAGTCCAAAAAATAGCGCCTGATCGTTTTGTGCCCAATAAAGTACTGTACCCCACGAGATAGCATTGGCATTACCAAGGCCTATGAATTCAAGACCGGCCTCACTTAAAACTCCGTAAATCGCGGAACCGAAGAAGTTTGCGGCTATCAGTCCTGCCGTGTTTGGAAGTATATCGTAAAAGATTATGTGAAATGAACTTTCACCGACTACAACTGAAGCGTTCACAAATTCACGATTCTTAAGGCTCATCACCTGAGGGCGTAAAACTCTCGCTCCCCAAGCCCATCCCGTTACGGTAATGACAAAAATGATTGTCCACATTCCCCTGCTCGGCATATAAGCCGCAAGCACTATCATCAAAGGAAGTCCTGGAATTATTAAAAACACATTGGTAAGCAAATTAAGAGTTTCATCTATCGCACCTGGAAAATATCCTGCAAGAAAGCCTATCACAACAGAAATCACAGTGGTAAGTAATCCCACTATCAACCCGACTGCAAGGGATATCCTTGTCCCCCAAATAATCTGAGAAAAAACATCCTGTCCATTTGCCGTCGTTCCCAAAATATGCCTCCAAGACGATCCTTCCATAGGAGTGAACCCCATATACGTTGGAGAATAAGGAGCTATGTACGGTGCAAAAATAGCCAAAACGGCAAAGAATAAAAGCATGATCGTGCCAACCGCTGCTTTTTTGTCCTTAAAAAATAATTTTAAATAATTCATTTCATCACACCCTTACTCTGGGATCGACAAAGACATATGTCATATCCGCTATGAAATTTGCGATAAGCACAGTCATGGTTATAAAGAAAAAGAGTGCCTGCATCAAAGGATAATCAAGATTTACGACAGATTGATAAAGCAGATATCCAATTCCCGGATATGAAAAGACCATCTCAACGAGTAAAGCGCCGCTTACGACAAACCCTATTGCCATCGCAAAGCCTGTGAAATTTGGCAAAATTGCGTTACGGGCCACGTAGTTGTATTCTATAACGTTATCCGGTAGTCCGCCAGCGTAAGCAAATGACACAAAATCTTCTGAAAGTACGCTTATCATGTTGTTTCTCATCGTCAAAACCCATCCTCCCAAAGCCGTTACGAATATCGTTGATGCAGGCAAAATAGCGTGATATAAAATTGAGCCGATAAGTGCGATCCCCTGAGGTCCTGTGGCTGAAAAAGCCCCCGAGATTGGAAACCACCCAAGTATAAAGGCCAATAAATATTGGAATAACAAGGCAAGCCAGAAATAAGGCACACTGTTAAAGAAAATGCTTACAGGAAGGCTGAACGTACTTGCAAGAGATTCACGCTTCCACGCGGTACTTATTCCAAGTATCGTACCGAATACAAAAGCAAGCACGGTCGTTATTCCTATAAGTGCGAGAGTCCATGGCATATGAATCTCTATTTCGTACATGACAGTGGATGGATAGTAAGTTATTGAAACACCAAAATTTCCGGTAATTGTACGTTCCAGATATTCTATGTATTGCACAAATATATTTTGATGAACGTTAACTCCGAATGCCACTTCAAGAGAGTGCAAAGCTTGGGCACTTACCCGGCCATGAGCCCTTGCAATCAATGCTTCGGCAGGATTACCCGGCATCATTCTTGGCAAGATAAAATTTATAGTCATCGCTACCCACAATGTTACGATGAAGATCAAGATTTTTCTTAGAATGTACTTCAATAAAGACAACTCCTCTCACAAAATTTTCATAAAAAAGAGAAGAGGAAAGATCCTCTTCTCTTTTTTTAAATTTACTTTAAATGAAGATTTAAAGCCACCAATTCCATTCCAAGTCCTGCACCATTCCATCCCATACTGTAAGGATTCTCAATTGTGGGCCAGCCAACAAATGTTTTTTGACTGTAAAGATCAAATCCGGTTCTGTTCGTGAGTACAATGACAGGCAATTCGTCGATTAGAACTTTTTCTATTTCATACATTGCTTGTTTTTGAACTGACAGATCAGAAGTGTTTGTGAAAGTTTCCAGCGCTTTTGTTATGGTAGGATTTGTATATCGGGTGTAATCAGAGATCGCAGATTGACCTAGTGGGGCAGAAAAGCCCGGATAAAATTCCGAATGATAGGCGTAAAAAGGATTTGGTCCGACAGTCGGAGCCCAGGCTATAGCCATATCAAAATTTCCTGTCATAAGGAGTGTCATATAAGTTGAATAGGATTGTTGGACTATATTTGTGTCTATGCCTATGGCTTTTAATTCCTGAGAGATGTTTTGTGCCATCGTTATGAAGTCAGTCCATCCGGTACCCACAAGGATATTAAAAGTCGGTAATGTTTTTCCATCTGATCCGACAAGTACACCTGCACTGTTCTTTGTATACCCTATGGATTCAAGAAGTTTTTGTGCCTCTGTTGGATTGTAACTGTTAAGATACGTATCTTCTGTGGCTAAACTTGTATCATACCATTGAGATCTTTGAGATGGTATTATCTGTGTCTGACTTATGTCGTAGCCGCCGGTCCCCCAGTATGCCCTATCTTCAAGTAATTTTTTGTTTATGGCAAGAGAAATAGCCTTTCTGAAAGTAGCGTTGTTGAATGGGTTCTTTGCATCATTGAAGATCAGCATATTCGCATTAGCAGTCGGCCAGAACATAAGATTGTTTTGTGGATCTTTGTTAACCCAAGTGTGAATAGGATCGGCAATTGCTATATCATTTTGATCTGTTTCTCTCTTAAGCATTTGTAAAAATGCCGCTTCATTTGATACACTGCCGATCATCCTTATTCCATCGATGTAAGGTCTGCCTTTCCACCAATAATTTGGATTTTTTGAGAAATATTCAGTGTTGTTCGCGACACTGTAACTTGTTCTCAAAAAAGGCCCTGTCCCTACCGGATTATCCGCATTCATAAAAGTCGTGGGATCATCAACTTTAGACCAAATATGTGCTGGCACTATGAGTGTGCGCAACATATAAAAATACATTGGAATATCTGGTTTTGAGAATGTGAATATCACATAATCACCGCTCGCTTCTACGCTTTGAAGTCCTGAAGACCATATACCATTGCTATCAAGAGCGGGATATTTTTTTAGCAAATTAAATGTAAAGGCCACGTCTTCGGGTGTAAATGGTACGCCGTCATTCCATTTCACACTTTTTCTTATCGTCACGACCATCTTAAGATTGCTGTCTTCCCATTGATATGCGGTGGCAAGCAAAGGAGTTACGGTTCCATTCAATGGATTCACATACATCAAAGGTTCATACACAAAAACTATTCCAGGATCTGCTGAACCTGTAGGCATCAAAAATGGATTGAAATTTGCTGCCATGTAAGTGGGAGCACTGCCACCAAGATTTACTGTTCCGCCGTATTTCACATTGTTCGCGAAGATGAACATTCCTAAAATCAGCATGGAAACCACTACCGAAATCCCTACTTTTTTCATTTTGTACCTCCCTCAAAATATACGATGCTGTTAACTTAAACAGTGAAATATGCAAAAATATCTTTGAATTCTTAAAAAAGGACATTATCCATCTTATCTCACGGAGAAGACATTTATGATCAAATGTTCTCACTGTGATTCTCTTGTTTGGAAAAACGGCCACCGTAAAGACAGTTCCCAACAATACCGATGCAAATCTTGTCTAAAGATCTTCTATATACCTCATCACACATCTACTCACACAAAAAAACAAACTCTCTCCTTTATCTACCCATTTTGATAGTCTTCCCTTCTCCTCATTCAACCTGGAATTGCTGACATGGCTCTGTCTCAAATCTTGCGATTTCAGAAGGCTTAGGTGGTCGAATTATGCTCAGCTCACGTGGAACTTAACAGTGAATTTTTTCAAAAGTAGAATATGCCTCTTCGAAAGACATATACCTTTCATTACCAACTTTTGTTATTCCAGACGAAGCATAAAATGTCGCAAATTTCAAACTTCTTTCGATCTCCCAATTTTCCGATAGGGCTTTCAATAATGCACTATTAAACATATCACCAGCTCCAATAGTATCTTTTATTGTATCAACTCGAAAGGCATTGGCAGAAACATATTTCCCTTGGAAGAACCCACTTGCCCCTTTCTCTCCAAGTTTAACTATACAATTGTGGATACTCCTTGATTTTAAAGAGATTAAAGCGTCATCCAAAACGTATTTTCTTGATATTGCAAGTGCTTCCTTGAGATTTGGGGAGAATATATCGCTAAGAGTTGCTATCTTTAAAGCTAATTCTGTTTTTTCTTCATTCCATCCATTTACTGGCCATCCAGGATCGAAAAGGATAAAATTTTTATTCGCTCTCAGTGTTTTCATGATATTGATTATTTCCGAATTTTGAAGGACTGGTACAACATCAAAGCCACATAGAATGACATAAGCGTCTCGCACATTCTCGATCTTCTCTTTCAAAAAATTATCATCAAAATAATTTAAACTGCCAAGAAATGTGAAAAAAGTTCTATCTTCATTCGACAATATGCCAATTGATATGCACGTTTTGTCATGAACTTCTTTGCATTTCGAAAGATCTATTCCTAACCTTTTAAATTCATCAACAAATCTTTTACCGACCTCATCATCACCAATTGTAGATATAACGTGCGTATTAAATCCCAGTTGCTTCATGGTCAAGGCAGAATTTCCAGCAGCTCCGGTGTACCTACAATCGAAATAATTTCCATTAATGTTAGAACCTACTTCAGGCCACCTTTCAAAATACCCAACGACAATATCCAAATTCAGATTCCCAATTACATAGGCATCTTTCACTATACTTTCCCCTTTCTTAGCATTAAACTTATTGCAAAATTGACTATCCATTTTACTTTCAAATCCAAAGTTTCCGTTTAAAAAAGAATGAAAGGAGAGACTTACAACAGAAAGCATATTTGTTTTTCAAAATTGAATTCACTTATTATTTTATTACTTTGCTTATCAGATAGAATTCATTCTCTTCTATTCCCTTTATCTTCCTAATTTCGTCTGACAAAATCTGTACATAAGGAAGAAATAACACACCTTGAAGATATTCTGGTAAGTCAGAATTTATTGAATCAAAAATAACCGATTTATCAAATGAACCACAATCTAAATCTATCTGACTATTAGAGATT
The DNA here is from genome assembly GCA_021800445.1 of bacterium. Taxonomy (GTDB): domain Bacteria; phylum Thermotogota; class Thermotogae; order Mesoaciditogales; family Mesoaciditogaceae; genus Athalassotoga. Next base: position 14,304 of record JAJYYZ010000042.1, read on the forward strand.
ATCCAACTGAATTTTGCACGATTAGCTATGTTACAACCAAGATCAACAAGGAGATTCTTATCTTGAACATCAGGAATAAATTGGATAAATGAACGTTTATCAGCAAAAAGTTCTATTGGACCATGCTTAAACATGCCTGTAGATATAGGAAATACGTTAACCCTCGCTATTTCATTTAATGTTAAAGCTGCCTGATAAACTTCACCTAATGCAAAACCGGTTGTTGTTATGATCGAATTCTCAAATTCAATAGAATATTTCAAGAGTTTTTCTACATTTCTGCGTCCTTTGTGTATAGATAACTCTAAAGCATTAGGTAATTTTTGGATATTTTCCAGTTCGTTTTCTAATCGCTTTGCAAATATCAAAGAAATAATCAATAAGGTAAGTACAGAATTAATATGTGTTTTAGTCGTTCCCATTGCTTTCTCTTCACCTGAAAATATGTCTAAAATTATATCTACCTGCGCTCCCAAATGACTCTTAACATGTGCGGTTACCCCTATCATAAGTATATTTAATTCCTTGATCATATCGAGAATTCTTAGAATTTCCGTAGTTTCTCCAGATTGAGAGACTAAAACACAGATATCAAATTGCTCAAATAATTTCTTATCAAAATATCTAATTGCCTCAGATGCATCAATATAATCCGCATCAATTCCTGATTGTCTTAAAAAATAAACTGAAGGAATAGAAGCATAAAGAGAACTTCCCATACCCACGAAAACAATTTTATGATATTTATCAATCTTTGATAATTCCATTTTTATCGATGGTATTTTGTCAATTAAATCCTTCAAAGTTTCTGGTTGTTCTTCTATTTCTTGTGCAAAAACAGACACGCTTATCATCTCCAATTACTTTTTATTTTTTATCCATCTGTATGTCTCAAATTATCCAATCAAAATCCTCTAATTTGAGATTTTTCAAGATATTTTATTTTTAATCAGAAAGTAGAAGAGGCTTTTACCTCTTCTACTTTACTCAAATCATTTAAGATGTAAAGTTGATGCTATAACTCCCGTACCTAAACCATGTATAGCCCATCCATTGGAATAGAAATTTGAAATAGATGGCCAACCAACAAATCGTTCTTGATTGTAAAGTTCAAATCCGGTTCTGTTCGTGAGTACAATGACAGGCAATTCATCGATTAGAACTTTTTCTATCTCATACATTGCTTGTTTTTGAACTGACAGATCAGAAGTGGTTGTGAAAGTTTCCAGCGCTTTCGTTATGGTAGGGTTAGTGTACCGCGAAAAATCGGATATAGCAGATTGCCCAATTAGTGCTGAAAAACTTGGATAAAATTCTGCATAATAAGAATAGAATGGTGTTGGGCCAGAACCACCCATCCCAGCTGATGATATAGCCATATCAAAATTTCCTGTCGAAAGAGAGGATCTGTAAGTAGCGCCTGTTTGTTGAACCATATTTGCAGTTATTCCTATGGATTTTAGATCATAAGAAATGTCTTGTGCCATCGTTATGAAATCAGTCCATCCAACTCCCACAAGGATATTAAAAGTCGGTAATGATTTCCCATCTGGCCCGACAAGTACACCTGCACTGTTCTTTGTATACCCTATGGATTCAAGAAGTTTTTGTGCCTCGGCAGGATTGTAACTGCTAAGATACGCGTCTTGTGATGCTAAACTTGTATCATACCATTCTCCTCTTTGAGCAGGAGGCATTTGAGTTTGAGATATATCGTATCCACCAGTTTTCCAGTATGCTCTATCTTCAAGTAATTTTTTGTTTATGGCAAGAGAAATTGCTTTTCTAAAAGTAGCATTGTTAAATGGAACTTTTGCATCATTCATAAGTAATATGTTTGAAGAATAAGGTTGCCAGAGCATTAAGTGATTTTGTGGATCTTTCTCAACCCATGTTTGCTCGGGACTGGCGATAGCGATGTCGAATTCGTCTGATTCTCCCTTAAGCATTTGTAAAAATGCTCCTTGATTTGTGACAAAACCTATATATCTAATCCCATCAACATAAGGTCTCCCTTCCCACCAATAATTTGGATTCTTTGAGAAATTTTCAGTGTTGTTCGCGACACTGTAACTCGTTCTCAAGAATGGCCCTGTTCCAACAGGATTATCTGCATTCACAAAAGTCATCGGATCTTTAATCTTAGACCATATGTGTTCTGGTACTATTAAAGTCCGAAGTATATTAAAGTACATTGGAACGTTTGGTTTTGAGAATGTAAATACCACATCATCGCCACTTGCCGATACGCTCTGAAGTCCAGAAATGTCTGACCATACTCCATATGAGTCAAGAGCAGGATACTTCTTCAACAGATTGAATGTAAAGACCACGTCTTCAGGTGTAAATGGCACTCCATCGTTCCACTCGACATCTTTTCGAATTGCCACAACCATCTTAAGATTATTATCTTGCCATTTATATGATGTAGCAAGAAGAGGCGTTATATATTCATTCACTGAATTGATGTACATTAAGGGCTCATACACAAAAGGTACGCCAAAATCGGAAAGATAAGTCCCGAAATAAAAAGGATTAAAGTTCTCTACTATATTTGTAACTGAACCAAGATTTACAACTCCGCCGTATTTCACATTGTTCGCGAAGATGAACATTCCTAAAATCAGCATAGAAACCACTACCAAAATCCCTACTTTTTTCATTTTGTACCTCCCTCGTATAATGTATTCGAAGATATAAGAAACATATTTCATTAACATGTAACCTGTGGTCATTGAAAATTTAATACTTACACATACACATTGAATGGAATATTGCGTTTTATCCCGGCATCCTGTAA